>NZ_JAYWVC010000018.1:0-80086 GCF_036281785.1 Streptomyces chiangmaiensis
TGCCGGGGGTCGCGAGCCGGTGAACCTTTCCGGTCGCCGCACTAGGACCCGTGAACCCCGGGCGGGCCAGTGCTCCTCACCACTGGCTCGCCCGGTCGCGTCCGCCGGGACGCGCCCGAAGAGGCCGCAGAGGAGACTGTTGGGATCCGTCCGACCGGCCGTGGTGAGGTCCCGATGGCGTATGGCCTGGCACGTCGTGAGCTGAGACCGAGAGTCCCCTTGCGTCCGGGTGAGGGCGAGAAGCACCATCTGACAAGCCTGGAGGGCCTGGCCGCGCTCTCCCTGGACGCGCTCAGCTCGGTGGCGTACGGACCCGAGGCCATCGTGCTGGCCCTGGTCGTCGCGGGGACCGGGGCGTTGACCGCCACGCTGCCCATCACACTCGCGATCACGTTTCTGCTCGCGGCACTCGTGGTGTCCTACGGCCAGGTCATCGCGGTACACCCGGATGGCGGAGGCGCCTACGCCGTCGCCAAGAAGGACCTGGGCAGGACCACCAGTCTGCTCGCGGCGGCGAGTTTGGTCGTCGACTACGTGCTCACCGTCGCCGTCAGCCTTGCGGCGGGCGCCGACGCCTTCGCGTCCGCGTTCCCGGGGCTCGCCGACGACAAGCTCGCCGTCTGTCTCATCGGGCTCGCGCTGCTCACCGCTGTGAATCTGCGCGGCGTCACCGACAGCGCCCGCGTGCTGATGCTGCCCACCGTGCTGTTCATCGTGGCCATCCTGGGCATCGTCGTCCTCGGCCTGATCCGCTCCCATCCGGTGGCCCTCGTCGGCACCCCCCGGTCCTTCCCGGCACACGAGTCGCTGGGGTTTTTGCTGATCCTGAAGGCGTTCTCGTCCGGCTGCTCGGCCCTGACGGGCGTGGAGGCCATCGCCAACGCCGTGCCGACCTTCCGCACCCCCCGGGTCCGACGCGCCCAGCGCACGGAACTCATGCTGGGCGCGCTGCTCGGGCTGATGCTCATCGGGCTCGCGGTGCTCATCCGCCGCGACCACGTCGCCCCGCGCGGGGACGTCACCGTCCTCGCCCAGCTCGCCGCCGGCGCGTACGGCACCGGTTGGGCCTACTACGCCACCAATCTCATCGTCACCCTGGTCCTGCTTCTCGCCGCGAACACCAGTTTCGGCGGACTGCCCGTGCTCATGAGTCTGCTCGCCCGCGACCACCGCCTGCCTCACCTGTTCGGGCTGCGGGCCGAACGGCCGGTCTACCGCTACGGGGTGGTGGCCCTGGCGCTGCTCGCCGCCGTGCTGCTCATCGCCGTCGACGCCGACACCCACCGGCTGATCCCGCTGTTCGCGATCGGCGTGTTCATCGGCTTCACCCTCAGCCAGATCGGTCTCGTACGGCACTGGGCGACCCAGCGGCCCGAGAGATGGCTGCACCGCGCCCTGATCAACGGCACCGGGGCACTGCTGACCACGCTGGCCGGCGTCATCCTCCTCACCACCAAGTTCCTGGAGGGCGCCTGGGTGGTCGTCATCGCGGTCCCGCTGATGATGCTGCTGTTCGCCCGTGTGGAGCGCTACTACACGGCCGTGGGGGAGGAGCTGGGACTCGGCCGCATCCCGGATCCCCCGGACCGGTGGACCGGGAGCCTGGTGATCGTTCCGCTCGGCGAGGTCAGCAAGCTCGCCCGGCACGCCGTGAGCGCTGCCCTGGCTCTGGGCGACGAGGTGGTCGCGGTGGCCGTCCACGCGGACCCGGACAAGACCCGCGCCCTGCAGGAAGCATGGGATCGCTGGAATCCGGGCGTGCGCCTCGACGTCATCGACAGCCCGCACCGGTCCCTGGTCCAGCCGATCGTCGACTATGTGCAACGCGTGGCCCAGGACGGACGGCAGATCGCCGTCCTCATCCCCGAGGTGGAACCCCGTCACCGCCGCTACGAGATCCTCCAGAACCAGCGTGGCCTGCTGCTCGCCACCGTTCTGCGGGCCCGCACCGACGTGGTGGTGTGCATGCTTCCGTACCGTTTGAGCGTGTGAGCCAGGATGCGACGGCCGCGGCTGCCTGCCGACCGGGTGGCCCGTCCGCCGGCCCGCCGTCAACCTCACGTCCCAGTTACAGACCCCTCAACCTCTGGTGTCGATGCAGTGAGGGGACGACGATGGGGGCATGACTCCGGCCCAGCGCGCCCTCGAGAGACTCGACGCCTGGCCCGACCTGAGCACAGGTCCGGCCAGTTGCGGTATCGGGCGGGCACTCCGCTCGTCGCACAGCGAGATCGTCCACTTCCACACCGACCACGAGGCGGACCTGCATCTCACCAGCAGAGCCATCCAGCGCATCTCCGGGGACCTCGCCGAGTCGACCGCCATCCGCATGGTGCCCGGTTCGCGATGGGTGACCGTGCACCTCGACTGCGATGCCGACGTGGATCTGCTGCTGAGTCTGGTCAGCGTGGCGCTCCAGGCGCACCAGACGCGCCCCCCGTCCGGCGCTTCGCCGGCGGCATGCAACTTCCGTCGTGTCACGGTGCTTCCACGCGACCGTCAAGGCGTCGGCCGCTGAAGGGCGAGCGCCTGGTTGCGGTTGATCAGGGCCCGGGTCACGGTGCGGGTCATCTCGCAGTGCCCGAGGACGTCCGCGCTGTCGATGAACTGATCTGCCGCGCCGATGACCGGCAGGGACCTGATCGCCGGGTCGGTGATGTGGCGCGCGTTGCGCTGGAACTGGTCGCGTTCGGCGCGGAGTTCGCGGATCTCCTCGCGGGCCGGTTCGAGATCGACGCGGAGGCTGGTCGAGCTGGCCGGGCTGTCCCGCTCGGAGGGGCGAGGCGGGAGGGCGGTCGGCCGACCGCCAAGCCGGACACCCGCGTTTCCGGGCGGCCGCTCCCGACTGAGGCCGAGACGGTGTAAAGGGGCGGATACCGGGTACCCGTCGCTACCGACAAGGACACCGGCCGGGAACAGGTACGCCGCCGACGTCATCGATCCGGGAGGAGGGCCCGCAGTGCCGCGGATGGCAGAGGACGAGGCACGGCGGCGGTTCGCCGGCGCCCGGGTCGCGCGGCTGGCGACGACTGATCCGCAGGGGCGCCCCCACCTCGTACCGGTCGTGTTCGCCGCCCACGGCGACGGGATCGTGACGGCCGTCGACCGGAAGCCGAAGAGCTCCCAGCGACTCAAGCGGCTGCGCAACGTAGCCGCCAATCCGGCCGTGTGCCTGCTGGTGGACGCATACGACGAGGACTGGGACCGGCTGTGGTGGGTACGGGCCGACGGGGGCGCCCGCACCGTGCGCCCCGACGCGCCCGCGGAACGGGACCGGGACGAGTACCGCGCCGCCCTCGCGCTGCTGACGCGAAAGTACCCCCAGTACCGGGACAGCACGCCGGACGGGCCGGTGATCGCGGTCGCCGTCCACCGCTGGAGCGGCTGGCGAGCCGCTCCCGACCCCGCGCGGCCGGGGGAGGCGAGGGCCGGACGGCACCCCGACGAGACGATTCCGGGAGGTTCCCATGACCAGGCGGATACGTGACGTGATGTCCCATGGCGCGGTCGCCGTCGAACCGATGACTTCCGTGGCCCGGGCGGCCCATCTGATGCGCGACCAGGACGTCAGCGGTGTTCTGGTGAGCTATGACCGCGATCTGTTCGGGATGCTCACCGACCGGGACATCGTGGTCCGCACCGTCGCCGAGGACCGCGATCCGCACACCACCACCGTGGGTTCCGTGTGCACCCGTCCCCCCGTGGTGACGCTGACGCCCGACGACACCACCGACCACGCCGCCGAGCTGATGAGTCGGTACGCCGTACGCAGGCTGCCCGTCGTCGCGAGCGACGGCTGCCCGGTCGGCATCGTCAGCCTGGGCGATCTGGTCGCCACATAGGAACCCGAATCGGCACTGGCCGACATCAGCAGGGCCCCGAAACGCTGAGCCGAGTGCCTCCCCGGGCTCGGTAAGCGCGTCGACGTCAGGCAGCGCTGTCGTCAGCCGGGACGCGGCCTTCTCGCCGACGCCCGCTCCGAGGTCGCCGGCCGGTTCGGCGAAAGGTGCGGACGCCGTGATCAACAGACGGCACAATGGCGGCGAGTGACGGGCCATCGGCGGCGGTCGTACGCACACCGGGGACGGCTCCTCGGTGTGCGAAGAAGGGGAGAGAGACGTGAGCGAGCACCAGCGTCCGTCGGGAGCTGCGCCCCGGCTGAACACCGGAGTGGCCCACAACGCGCGGGTGTGGAACTACTGGATCGGCGGGCGGGACAACTACGAGGTCGACCAGCAGGTCGGCGACCATGTCGCCGCCATGTTCCCGGTGATCCGCGACGTGGCGCGCGCGGACCGCGAGTTCCTCGGGCGTGCGGTGGGGTTCCTCGCCGGTGAGTGCGGGGTACGGCAGTTCCTGGACGTCGGCACCGGGCTGCCGACGTTCGACAACACCCATGAGATAGCCCAGCGCATCGCGCCCGAATCCCGGATCGTGTATGTCGACAACGACCCCATCGTGCTCGCCCACGCGCGTTCGCTGCTGACCAGTGCGCCCGAGGGGGCCACCGACTACATCGATGCCGACGTCCACCACCCGGAGGCGCTTGTGCGCGGCGCGGCGGCCACCCTGGACCTCGAGCGGCCCGTCGCGGTGATGATGCTCGGCATCCTCAACTTCGTCCTCGACATCGACCGGGCCCAGGAGATCACGCGTACGCTCATGTCGGCGGTCCCGTCGGGCAGTTACCTCGTGCTCACGCACCCCACCACCGATGCCGACCTCGGCGGGCAGGGCAATGTCGAGGCGATGCGGTTCTGGAACGACAACGCGACGCCGCCGATCACCGCCCGCACCCGCGCGGAGATCGCGTCCTTCCTCGACGGCCTGGAGATCCTTGCCCCGGGCCTCGTCTCGTGTGCGCGGTGGCGGGCCGACACCGACTCCGCGGCCACTGTCCCGCAGTTCGGCGTGGTCGCCGTGAAGCCCTGACGGACGGCCCCGGCGACCGCGCGCTCACAACGGCGTGCGGCTGGCCGTCAGAAGATAGGTCCCATAGGCCAGGGACAGCACGGCGAGTGCTGAACCGACCAGGAGGACGTGCTTCGGGCGGACCCGCCAGCTGCGCGCGAAGGCGAGCGCGATCGGGAACAGCAGCGGAAACGCGGGCAGCAGGAAGCGCGGTTTCGACGCGTACGGGCCGGAGCCGCCGAGCGTGATCAGGACGAGCATGCCGGCGTAGACGATCAACGGGAGTGGGGCGCGGTCGAAGCACAGCAGGCAGAACAGCACGACGGCCGCCACGACGAGCACCAACGCCAGTGGGTAGACGACCCGGCCTCCGTACAGCAGCAGCGCCTTGAGGAAGTGCAGCGAACCGGCGCCGAAGTCGAAACGGGAGTCCCAGGCGTGCTGCACCTTGAAGTAGCCGCCCAGCAGGTCGCCCGTGTGGCGGCCGACCCACAGGACGAACCCCACCCAGCCCAGCGGCGCGAGCGCGGCGCCGATCCACAGCCCCGGCGGGACGCGGCCACGCCGTCCGATGACCTCCCGCACCGCCACGACACCGACCGCCGCGGCCACGGCGAACCCGGTGGGCCTGGACAGGCCCGCAAGGGCCGCCAGTGCCCCCGCCCACAGCCACCGGCCCGTCAGCACGCTGTACAGGGACCAGGCGGCGAGCGCGGTGAGCAGGGACTCCGTATAGGCGATGTCGAGGACGACGGCGTGCGGCAGGGCCGCCCACACGCCGACGAGAGCAGTCGCGACCGCCCGTCCGTACACATGGTGGCCGATGGCGTAGACGCCGTACGCGGCCACGCCCGCGGCGCACCACGCGACCAGCAGGGCGGCGGCGTCCCAAGGGACGGGGAGGACGGTGTGGACGGCGCGGATCAGTCCCGGGTAGAGGGGGAAGAAGGCCCAGTCCCGCTGGACGGCACCGGTGGTGGCGAGGACGTGGGCGCGGGTGCCGTAGCCGTGCTCGGCGATGTGCAGATACCACCTGGAGTCCCACGACGTGGCCAGGCCCTTGAACAGCGCGTGGCCGTGGTGGTGGTTCGCCAGGGCGATCGCGCCGATACCGGCGAGGCGGATGGAGAAGAACAGGGCGAGGGCGGGCGAGGCGCCAGGCAGGAGCCGTCTGCCGATGGGAAAACGAACGCGACGGGGGGAGCCCCCGGCGCGTTCGACGTCGGGTGTGGGCGCGGATGAGCCCACACCGTGACCCTGCGGCACCGAGGCTCGGTCCGCAACGTGAAGTTTGGCCATGGTTGGGTCATATACCACCGCTGCACGAGAATCTTTCGTGAGCTGGTGATGAACGCGGTGAATCATGCCCGGCCACCCGGGCCAGGGCAGGCCCGTCACGCCGCCGCAGGAGGCGGGCGCGCCGCCCGGACCGACGCTTCATGGAGCCGATGTACGGGTGCGGCGCTGTTCGTGCGGAGCCCCGGAGCCCGGCACACGCGCGTGCACGGCCTGGGTGAACAGCCCGCCGAAAACCGCCACCCCAAGGGACCCGACCAGGATGCGGAACAGGTTGACATCCCGCCCGGCGCAGCGGGGCGACCACCTCCGCGACGCCCTCCCTAGAGTGGTCGCGTGACGAACAGCAGCAGGCCGCTCGCCGTATTCGATCTGGACAACACCCTTGCCGGCACCGCACACCGGCAGCGCTTCCTCGAGGCCCGGCCGCGTGACTGGGACGCCTTCTTCGCGGCCGCGCCGCAGGATCCGCCGCTGGCCGAGGGCGTCGCTCTCGCGCTGGAGACCGCCGAGGAGTGCGAGGTCGTCTATCTGACCGGGCGGCCCGCACGCTGCCGGCGCGACACCCTCGACTGGCTCGCCGCCCAGGGGCTGCCCGAGGGGCGGGTGTACATGCGGGCCAACGGCGACCGCAGGCCCGCCCGTTCCACCAAGCTGGAGATCCTGCGCGAGCTGGCCCGAGGCCGGGAGATGCGCATGCTCGTCGACGACGACGAACTGGTCTGCCAGGACGCGGAACGGGCGGGCTTCACGGTCGTGCACGCCCGCTGGGCGACACCCTCCACCGCGCTGAAGGACGCGCAGGAGAGGGAGGGGCGGACCTGAGAGGGCCTGGCTACGCACCTAGTCCAGTCGGAAGCCCACCTTCAGGCCGACCTGGTAGTGCTCGATCTGCCCGTTCTCGATGGCGCCCCTGACCTGCGTGACCTCGAACCAGTCCAGATTGCGCAGGGTCTGCGAGGCACGGGCGATGGCGTTGCGGATCGCCTGGTCGACGCCCTCAGGCGAGCTGCCGACGATCTCGGTGACCCGGTAGGTGTGGTCGGTCATGCGGGTGCTCCTCTCGGCGTGACGGCTGTGTCACACGTCACTCCACGGTGCCGTATGGTGCGGCGGACCGCGAGACGTCGCCTCATGCAGCATCATCCGGATACTCGCCGACGGCCGACCGCGCCCGGCAAGGCGCGCGGTCGGCCCCGGCCTCACCGGGTGGCCGTGACGCCGCTCAGTGCGCCGTGCTCAGCGACAGTGCGAATCTCGCCTCCTCGTCCGTCCACCAGTGCGTCAACGTCATCCCGGCCGCGGCCAGTTCACGACCTACACCGTCCTCGCGGAACTTCGCCGACACCTCCGTGCGCAGTTCCTCGCCCTCCACGAAGTGGACCGCGAGGTCGAGCGCGGGAATCTTGACGGTCTGTGCCCTGTGCGCCCTCAGCCGCATCTCGATCCATTCGTTCTTGGCGTCCCACAGGGCCACATGGGTGAACGCGTCCGGGTCGAAGTCGGCGCCCAGCTCGCGATTGACGACGGTGAGCACGTTCTTGTTGAACTCGGCCGTGACACCGGCCTTGTCGTCGTACGCCGCCACCAGTACCGACTCGTCCTTGACCAGGTCGGTACCCAGCAGCAGCGCGTCCCCGGGGGCCAGCAGGGACCGTACGGACGTGAGGAACTCCGCACGCTCGGCGGGCAGCAGATTGCCGATCGTGCCGCCGAGGAACGCGACGAGCCGCGGGCCCGGCGTGTCCGGCAGGGTGAGGCCGGCGGTGAAGTCGGCGATGAGCGCGTGGACGTCGAGTCCCGGCCGTTCGGCGATGAGCGCGTGCCCCGCCTGGGTGAGCGCGCTCTCGCTCACATCGACCGGCACATAGGTGCGCAGGCCGCTCAGCGCGTCCAGCAGGTACCGGGTCTTCTCGGACGAGCCGGAGCCCAGCTCGACCAGGGTGCGCGCCCCGGTCGCTGCCGCGATCTCCCCGGAACGCGCGATGAGGATCTCCCGCTCGGCGCGCGTCGGGTAGTACTCGGGCAGCTCGGTGATCTTCTCGAAGAGGTCGCTGCCGTGGGCGTCGTAGAACCACTTCGGCGGCAGCGTCTTGAGTGCGGGGGTCCCTCCCGGCCGAGCGGGGTCGGGACCCTGGGGCAGGGCGAGGCCGCGCAGCACGTCGGCGCGCAGCGCCGCGTCCGTGGCGTCCTCGGCAAGGGTGCGGGTGAGATGGAACGGGCTCACGTGCTGGGCTCCTCGGGTGATGGGGGTGCCCCCGCTCGAGCGGAGCCGAGAGTGGGGGAGGATGCCATGTCGTCGCGAAGGTCCTTGAGAGGGGTCAGCAGGACGCCGGTGGGCGTGGCCGAGAGCAGCGTGCGGTCCGGCACCTCGTGCCAGTGCGGGTCGTCGTCGTACGGTTCGGAGGCCACGACGATGTGCCGGCCGGGCTCGGAGAAATACCACAGCGTGTCGCCCCACGCGGTCGCGGTGATCGTCCTGCCGTCGGTGAGCAGCAGGTTGAGCCGGGAGCCGGGGGCCGCCGCGGCGACCTCCAGCACGGTGTCGGCCAGCGCCTGTGTCCCTTCGTCACCGGCCCGCAGCCGGTTGAGCACGAGCGCCCAGACGATCGCCGAGTCGGTGCGCGCCTCCAGTGACAGCAGCTCGGCGGGCGGCAGGGTCCGGGCGAGGTCGGCGACCGAGCGGGGCCATCCGGCCACGGCGCCGTTGTGGCTGAACAGCCACCGGCCCGCGGCGAACGGCGCCGCGGAGGCCTCTCCTGCGGCACACCCCTCGGTCGCGTCACGCACGGCGGCCAGGACCGCGCCCGAGCGCACGACCCGCGCCAGATCGGCGAAGGACGGGTCGGCCCAGATGGGGCCCATCCGGCGGTACCGCGCCGGCACCGGATCCGCCTGCGCGTACCAACCGACGCCGAATCCATCGGCGTTGACCGTGCCGTACCGCTGCCTCCGTGGTTCCCACGACTGCCGGTACAGACTGTGCCGGGGCTCCACGAGGAGCCGGCCGAGCGGCTCCTCGGGTCCCAGATAGGCGAAATGACGGCACATCACGCGTCCCGGGCGGTGCGGAAGCCGGAGAAGATCTGGCGCCGGATCGGATAGTCCCAGTTGCGGAATGTGCCGCGGCACACCACCGGGTCCACGGCGAACGAACCGCCCCGCAACACCTTGTACTCCGGCCCGAAGAACACCTCCGAGTACTCCTTGTACGGGTACGCGGTGAATCCCGGGTACGGCAGGAAGTCGCTCGCCGTCCACTCCCACACGTCACCGATCAACTGCCGTACACCGAGCGGGGATGCGCCCGCCGGGTAGCTTCCGGCAGGCGCGGGGCGCAGGTGCCGCTGGCCCAGGTTGGCGTGCTCCGGCGCCGGGTCGGCGTCGCCCCAGGGGTAGCGCCGGGAGCGGCCGCTCTCCGGGTCGTGGCGGGCCGCCTTCTCCCACTCGGTCTCGGTGGGCAGCCGGCGTCCCGCCCAGCGCGCATACGCGTCCGCCTCGTACCAGCACACGTGCAGGACGGGCTCGTCGGGCGGTACGACCTCGGTGACACCGAAGCGCCTCCGCAGCCACTGCCCGCCATCCCGGTGCCAGTACAGCGGGGCCTTGAGACCGTGGGTGCGAATGTGCGCCCAGCCCTGTGGGGTCCACCACCGCTCGTCACCGTAGCCCCCGTCCTCGATGAAGGCCTGGTAGGCGGCGTTCGTCACCGGGACGGCATCGATGTGGAAAGCGGGCACCGGACGCTCGTGCGCGGGCCGTTCGTTGTCCAGCGCCCACGGCTCGGTCGAGGTGCCCATGGTGAACGGGCCTTCGGGAACGAGGACTTCGGACGGCCCGGTGTACGGCGGCACCGGCTCGGGATCGGGGGCGGTGAGCGCCTGGGGCCCCTTGCGGAGCTGGTGGGTGATCAGCATTGTCTCGTCGTGTTGCTGTTCGTGCTGGGCGATCATGCCGAAGGCGAAGCCCGCCTGCGTCAGCCGCCGGCCCTCGAACGGCGTGTTCTCCAGCACGTCCAAGGCCCTGCCGCGCACCTCGGCGGCGTAGCGGCGGGCCTCGTCGGGTGGGAGCAGCGGCAGCGAGGGCCGCTCGGCGCGGGGGTGTTCGAAGGCGTCGTAGATGCCGTCGATCTCGGGCCGCATGGCCTCGCGCCCCGCGACCGTGCGCAGCAGCCAGAGCTCTTCCTGGTTGCCGATGTGCGCGAGGTCCCACACCAGCGGGGACATCAGCGGGGAGTGCTGGGCCAAGAGGTCGGGCTCATCGACACAGGTGGTCAGGAGCGCGGTGCGGTCGCGGGCCGTGGTGAGAGCGTCCAGCGCGCGCTCCCGGAGCAGGTCGGGGTCTATCGGTGACCGCTCGTCGGTCATGTGTGGATGTCCTTCCCGTGGAACCGGGTGTCCTGCCCGCCGGAACGGGTGTCCATCCCGTGGAACTGGAGCAGCAGATCGTCGGCGGGGCAGCGGCCCCGGGCCACGTAGCGTTCGGTGAACTCCGCGACGGCGCGCCGGACGTCGGCGTCGGCGCCGAGCCGGGGCAGGGCCTCGGCCGCGGCCGCGAAACAGGCGACGGCGGCCTCGCGCAGTTCGGGGTCGGTGAGACCGTCGCGGGTGGCGGCGATCCACAGCGGATTGCACGGAGCCGGCCGCGAACCCGCCCGCTCGGCGAGGGGTTTCACCGTCCGGTAGGCGGTCTCGGCGGCCTGGGGGTCGTCGAAGAGCGCGGTCGTCACGGCGAGCGGCACGATCCACCCGTCGTCGCCCGGCTGGGCGTCGATCATGCGGAGTTCGAGGTGGCCGCGGGGCCGTATCGGCGGGAAGAGGGTCGTGAGGTGGTAGTCGAGATCGCTGCGGTCCGGCGGGTCGGCGGACCGGGTCCAGTCCCGGAAGCTCAGGCCGGTCGGCACGCGCCAGGGGCCGGTCTCGCCCCGGACGCACATCACCGGTGCGTCCATCACATGCCGGGCCCAGGAGACACGCGGGTCGCCGTTGAGGGGCGGAGCGCTGCTGCGTCCCGGCTCCATGGCGGCCCACAGGGACTGCCGTGTTGAGCGCCAGCCCGTGGGCCGGCCCCGGGACAAGGGCGAGTTCGCGAACGCGGCGAGCAGCACCGCGCCCAGTTGGTGCGCCAGCCACCAGCGCCGACCGTGCCCGAGCGGGCCCGGCTCCTCGTAGCCGGCGTCCAGACACACCTGGACGGAGGCGGACGAGCACATCATGGAACGGCCCTCGGGGCCCGTGCGGTCGAGGTAGTTCTCCATGGCGTCGTAACGCGGCTCATGGAGCAAGCGACGCGGAGGGTTCCAGGGATCGTGGCCGATGCCGCTGATGCCGATGTCCATCTCGCGCAGCAGCGCGCGGACCGCGTCGAGGTCGGCGGAGACGGCCCCTATGCACTCCATCAAGGAGGCGGCCGGAGCGGAACTGAGCTCCAGCTGACCACCGGGTTCGACCGTGAGGGCCGAACGCAGGGGCAGGGACCGCAGAGCGGCGTAGGCCTTTCGGAGACGTTCGGGTGGTACCGGGAGCCACGGTTCTCGCAGCTCGTGGACGAGCCATTCCACTTCGACACCGAGCGTGCGAGGCGGTCCGGTCTTGAAGCAGATGCCGCGGACCAGTGCCTCCACCTCGGCGTCGGTGACGGCGGAGCGCTGCTCCGTACAGTCACTCACCGAATCGGACATGTCGGGATCCTCCTGAGATTCCACCATGCCGCCAACTCGGCCCCGGTAGGCCGGGTCGGCAAACACTCGCACCACCCAAGACCCTCGCGTGGTTTCGCACAAGGGTACCCAGTGGCGCTTTTACGACTTCTTGCTCGCCGTTCCTCGGTGGGAAATCGGTTGTTCTCGAGGCCGGGAAACTCTGTTGCGGCTCATGACCAGCATCGCTCAGGATGCGTTCATGAGCACGACGGGGGAATCCGGCGCTCCGCCGGGAGAGGCCGTGTGCGACGCGCTCACGGCGCCCACGGGGGTGGCGCCGTGAGCGCGCGCCTGCGGGGGATCGCGCAGCAGACGGAGGCGATCGTCGCCGCGGGGGCCTACCGCACGTCCGGCGGACGTACGGTGACCATCGCCGCGGCCGTCGACGCCGCACGCAGCGGCACTCGGATGTTCGGACCGGACCCGGTGCGGACGCCGCAGGCCGCCCCGGTCACCACGGTGTTCGAGGTCACCGGGGAGAGCAGCCTGGAAGCCGCCCGGCGCCTGGTGGGCCGGTCGGGTGATTCGGTGGCCGTGCTGAACTTCGCCTCCGCGCGCAACCCGGGAGGCGGCTTCCTGAACGGCGCGCAGGCCCAGGAGGAGGCCCTGTGCCGGTCCTCCGCGCTGTACTCGTGCCTCCGTGAGGTGAAGGAGTTCTACGACCACCACCGGGCGCATCGCGACCCGTTCTACACGGATCGCGTCATCCATTCACCCGGCGTGCCCGTCTTCCGCGACGACCGCGGCCGCCTGCTCGACGAGCCGTACTCAGCAGGCTTCCTGACCGCCGCGGCGCCGAACGCCGGCGTGGTGCTGCGGAGGGCGCCGGAGCGCGCCGGTGAGCTGCCCCGTGCCCTTGCGGCACGCGCGGAACGGGTCCTCGAGACGGCGGTGGCCTGCGGCTATCGGCGCTTGGTGCTGGGTGCGTGGGGCTGTGGGGTGTTCCGGAACGACCCGGCGCAGGTGGCCGGGGCATTTCGCGAACTGCTGGTCGGGGGACGGTTCGAGGGGTACTTCGGCGAGGTCGTCTTCGCCGTGCTGGACCGTACGCCGGATGCGACGACGCGGGCCGCGTTCGCTCACGCCCTCGCGGACGTGTGCGTCCCGTGACTTCGTCGCTCAGGTGGTCTCGGACGAGCGCATCTGCCGTGGCCCGCGATATCGCGCACCGGATCGTCCCGCCGCAAGTGTTTCCTCGCCTGCCGGGGGGGATGAGGTGTCGGCGTTGCCTACCGGGCGATGCGTGCGAGTGCCCCGTCTTCAGGGTTGCCGTACTTGGCGATCACCTGCTCGTCGGTCATCTGGTCGACTTCTTCGCTTCGTTCGACGGGAAAGATCACGTGGGTGTCCCTCTCCGTCCAGTACTCGACGACGCGGTGAGTGGCGGTGGCCCGGCTCATGGTGTGCTCCCTCGTGGTGCGTGGGTGGTTCAGGTTGCGTCTGTGCACGTCGAGGGTCAAGGGGAGTGAGGGCTTCCGTTTTGGTCGACGGAGGCGTACGTTCGGCTCACCCCGCGAGGGCGCCTTTCGAGGCGTCGGCCCGCAGTCCCGGAAAGAGGCGGGCCACGCGGGGGCCAGCTTCCTTGTGCCGGCCGACGGTGCCCGCCGCCCGGCCGATCTCTCTCAGGCCGACGGTGCCTGGCGGGCGTCGTCGCTCGCCGAGCGCGAGTGGCGCAGGCGCCCGCTGGGGAGCGGGCGGCCGCGAACTGAGCTGCCGTCAGGGACGGCGATCTTTCCCTGCGTCCGGAGCGAAGGCCAAGGCGTCCGGCAGACGCGGGCAGGGGCGCCGCAGCCCTTGTTGCGACGCCCCTGCTGTTCGAGAGGATTTCGGCGAGGTCGTCTTCGCCGTGCTGGACCGCACGCCGGATGCGATGACGCGGGGCGCGTTCACTCGCGCTCCTGCGAATGTGTGCGCCCCGTGACCTCGTCCCTCAGTTCCAGCGGTATCGCTCCCGGAGCCGGTGCACGACGAGGTTGAACCGCATCCGGTCCAGGGCGCATGCCTCGCGTCGCATCCCGGCCTCGTGCAGTCGCAGGACGCGGTCGACGTCCACCCATGAGTCGCGCCCGGAGCGGTCCCAGGGCCCACTGCCGATCGGTACCCACTCCTGGTCGCCGGCGTGGCGCTTGCTGGACAGTTGCACAGCGAGGAGCGTGCCCGCCGCCTCACGGGCGACCACGAGCACGGGACGGTCCTTGCCGCGCCCGTCGTTCTCCTCGAAGGGCACCCACGTCCAGACGATCTCCCCGGGGTCGGGGTCGCCGTCGTGTGCGGGGGAGTACTCGGTGCGCACACGCCCGACCTGACGGGGGTCGGCCTCGGTGGTCGCGGCGGGCCCGTAGCGGCCGGGGACGTCTTCATCGGTAAAGGCAGTCACGCGGCTCACGTTAGAGCGTCGCCGCGTGCGCTCACCGAGCGGGGGCGCGGCGTGAAACCGCGTCAGTTCACCGTTGCCGCGTCACGGCTGGGGCGGGTTGTCCCGGTCCTGCGGGGACCGCATCTGCTGCCGGAGCGCGTCCGGGCCCTTGTCGACCCCGCCGGCGGGCCTGCCCTGGGTGTTCTCGCCGGCGGGACGACCAGCCTGGTCGTGGCTCTCGCCCACGCGTTCCCCGTGGCCCGTCAGCATCCGCTTGAGCTTGTCCATCACGGACATCGTGCCCTCCTTGCCGGTGTTTCTCCCTCCAGCATCGGGGTCCCCGGCCTGACGTGCATCCGGTACGGCCCGAGGGCGTTGCCCGACTCCGGGTGGCCGGGCCGACGGGGCCGGTCAGAAAGCTATCTCGTGCAGTCCCGCGATCCCGCCGGAGAGCGCCGCACGAGTCCGCCTGGTGAACTCGTCGACGAGTACTTCGTCCGCGTCGCTCTCCAGTGCACGCATCGTGTGCTCGGCCACCACGTCCGCCCCGATCTTGGGGGCGTCGACCGCAGCGCTGAGGTCGGTGTCGACGAAGCCGCAGTGCACGCCCACCACCAGTGTCCCCTGCTTGCGCAGACCCTCGCGGAGCGCGTTGGTCAGCGACCACTGCGCGGCCTTGGAGGCCGAGTAGCCGGGTGACGCCTCCAAGGCCCACCAGGAGGCTGCTGAGAGCACGTTCACCAGCGCCCCGCCACCGCCCGCCGCGAGGATCGGAGCGAACGCGCGGGACACCGACCAGGTGCCGAAGTAGTTGACCTCCATGGTCGTGCGAGCCGCGTCGAGATCCCCCTCCAGGAGACGCGTACCGCCGCCCTGGCCGGCGTTGTTGATCACGATGGTGACGTCCTGGGCCGACTCGGCCGCCGCGGCGATGGTCCGCGGGTCCGTGACATCCATGAGGAGCGGTGTGAGCCGCGGATCGGTCACGGTCTCCGGCCGGCGCACCGCCGCGTAGACCTTCGCCGCCCCCCGGTCGAGCAGGGCTCGGCCCAGGGCCGCGCCGATGCCGCGGTTGGCACCCGTGATCAGAGCCGTTTGTCCTTCGATGCGCATGGGTCGCCTCTTCGATGTGGGGGCGGGGTGTGTCCCACCCAGCTGTATTGGCTAATCCAAGTTAGCACATGGATTGGATTTTCCAAGTCATGTAGGTTGGGTGCATGGCCAGAGCGAAACGACCCGATGTCACGCCGGACCAGCCCGTCTGCTCGATCGAGCGGAGTCTGGCTCTCCTCGGCGACCGCTGGACCCTGCTCGTCGTTCGCGAGGCCTTCGCGGGTGCGACCCGGTTCAGTGACTTCCGTGACGCCCTCGGCATCGCCACCGATCTGCTCACGCAGCGCCTCGGGTCGCTGGTGGACGCGGGCGTCATGGAGCGCCGCACCTATCAGGAGCCGGGTCGACGGGCCCGTTTCGACTACCACCTCACCCAGGCGGGGCGTGATCTGAGGCTGGTGCTCGGCGCGCTTCAGCAGTGGGGGGACCGGCATCGCCCGCCCGTGGGCGGGCCGAGCGCCCTGCGGCGCAGCCGTACGACCCTGCAGCCCCTGGATGTCGCATTTGTGGACGGCGGTGGCGCGGCCGTCGACATCGCGGATGTGGAGTTCGTGCTCAATGACGGCGGCCGTGCGGCCACGCGGGCGCAGAAGTGCGAGGGGTTGCCCGGCTGACGGAAGGTGCTGCCGGGCCGGGGCGCTTGACGATTTTAAGTAGACTGGTCATATTGATTTCACCAGTAGAACCGAGGTGACATCCCATGGCCCGGGCCTCCAAGCGCGAACAGATCGCGCAGGCAGCTCTCGAGCAGTTCCATTCGCGCGGCTTCCACGCCACCGGCATCAACGACATCACCGCTGCCGCCGGTGCCCCGAAGGGGTCGTTCTACAACCACTTCTCCAGCAAGGAGGAGAGCGCGCTGGAGGCGCTGAGCCGCTACGCCGACGGCCTGCGGTTCGACATCCTCGTCACGCCGGGGCGGCCCGCCCTGGACCGGCTGCGGGCTCACTTCGAGTTCCTGGGGCGGATGATGTTCGACAGCGGTTTCGCGCGCGGCTGTCTCGTCGGCAACTTCGGGGCCGAGGTCGCCGATCACAACGCCACGATCAGGGCCGCGGTCAGGCAGAGTTTCGACCAGTGGGCAGGCCTGATCGGCCAAGTGCTGGCCGAAGCCCGGGAAGCGGGCGAACTCGACGCCGGCCTCGACGTGGACGAGGCGGCGCGGTTCGTCCTCAGCGCTTGGGAGGGCACGCTCCTCGTCGCCCGCGCCGACAAGACCTCCGCTCCCTTCGACAGCTTCTTCCACATGGTCTTCGGCGTCGTCCTGCGCTGAGCGCGCCGCGCCGGCGGTACCGGGCCGGCACCACATCCACTGTTCGGCCCAGGGGGCCGGCAACCGATCCAGGAGAGTCAGCATGTCCACGTATCGAGCCTTCGAGGCCACCGGCGTCCACCAACTGCGGCTGGTGGAGCGCGAGCTGGTGGAGCCCGCACCCGGTCACGTCCGGCTGAGGGTGCAGGCATGCGGCGTCTGCCACACCGACGTATTCGCCGTGGAGGGCCTGCGCCCCGACCCCTCCGAGCCGGTCGTGCCCGGTCATGAGATCGTCGGGGTGATCGACGCGGTGGGTCCGGGCGTCACCGCCTGGCAGCCGGGAGACCGGGTCGGGGTCGGGTACCTCGGCGGCCAGTGCTGGGAGTGCGAACAGTGCCGGCGTGGTGACTTCGTCAACTGCCTCAACCAGCAGCAGACCGGCACCACCCACGACGGCGGCTACGCGGAGGTGGTCTACGCGCGGTCCAGCGGACTCGTCCGCATACCCGACGGTCTGACCGCCGTCGAGGCCGCGCCGCTGCTGTGCGCCGGCCTGACCACGTTCACCGCCCTCCAGCAGGAATCCACCCGTGCCGGTTCTCTGGTGGCCGTCCAGGGGATCGGCGGACTGGGCCACCTGGCCCTGCAGTACGCCCGTAGTCTCGGCCACCGCGTCGTCGCGATCGCGCGCGGGAGCGACAAGGAGAAGCCGGCGCGTGAGCTGGGTGCCCACGAGTACATCGACAGCACCGCTCAGGACCCGGCCGCGGCCCTGCGTGACCTCGGCGGCGCGGCGCTCATCGTCGCCACCGCTGCCAGCGGTGCCTCCATGGGTCCCCTGGTCGACGGCCTGGCCCCGGGTGGGAGGCTGGTCGTGGTCGGCGCCGCCGCCGACCCGATCACGGTGTCCACGGCCGGCCTGATCTTCGGCACGCACACCATAACCGGCAGCCTGACCGGTTCGTCCATCCAGAACGAGGACAACCTCGCCTTCGTCCTTGCGCAGGGCATTCGACCCGCCGTCGAGACCATGCCGTTCGAGCAGGCGATGGACGCCTACGAGCGGATGCTCTCCGGCAAGGCGCGCTTCCGCGTGGTCCTCGACGTCGCCTCCTGAGGGCGATGCCGAGCCCGTCAGCGCCTGTACAGGTCGTCGCCGGGCAGCCAGGCGTCCGGGGCCTGGATGCCGAGGTCGTCGACACCCTCGGTCAGGGTGTCGACGACGGCTCGGACCGAGGCGCGCTCCTCGTCGCCGCGCCAGACCAGCGACCAGGTCCAGTAGATCTTGGGTGCGACCAGGGGGCGCCTGATCAGGTCGGGCGGCACGGCGGCGCTCTGACCCTTGGGGGAGTTGACCACCGGACGGCGGCAGCGGCGGACGTGGTCGAAGAACGCGGCGCCGGTGATGCCGCCGTCGGTGATGTGGACCGCTCGGGCGCCGGTGTCGTCGGACAGCTGCTGGGCAAAGGAGTTCCAGGACGCCCAGGACGTCGTGTCCGCGTCGAGGAGAACCGTGGTGTCCCGGGTGCGTACGTCGCTGTCGTCACCCCCGGGGGCGACGGCGTACAGCCGGTCGGCGCCGATGAGCCGCGCCTGGAGGCCCAGGCGCGCCAGGTCCTCGGCTCCGATCCAGCACACCGCGACGTCGAGGCTGCCGGCGGCCACCCGGGCGGCCTGGGCGTGAGAGGGCGCGACCCAGGCGTCGACGTGCACTTGGGCGACCGCGGCGGTACGTGTAGTCAGGTCCGGGGGCAGCCAGTTGACATAACCCAGCCGTACCGGCTCCGACCCGGCGAGACGGTCGGCCCGGCGCTTGAGGTCGTCGGCCCGCTCCAGCAGGGCGCGGGTGTGCGGGAGCAGGGCGGCGCCGGCCGGGGTGAGGGACACCGAGCGGCGGTCCCGGTCGAACAGCCGCACACCAAGGTCGCGTTCGAGCGCCTTGATCTGCTGCGACAGTGAAGGACCGGCGATCAGCAGCCGCTCGGCGGCGCGGCCGAAGTTCAGCTCCTCGGCGACTGCGAGGAAGTACCGCAGCTGGCGTAGCTCCACGTCCGCCATGCTACGTCGCTGGGAGGCTCCGCCTACCAGCAACGAGGAAGCCGATCATGGCCTTTGCCCTGGTCGCAGCGGGACCATGGGGGTCACGGCAATGCGTCGGCGTCCCGGCACCGCGGGGAGCCCGCCCACTTGGAGAGGGATCATGCGCGAGTTCCTGGTCGAGATCACCACCACGGTTCCCGAAGGCACGAGCCAGGAAGAGGTGGACCGCCGTCGCGCCGCCGAAGCCGTCCGGGCCGGGGAACTGGCCGCCGCCGGGCATCTCGTACGGCTGTGGCGCCACGTCGGCCAACTGCGCAGCCATGGCGTCTGGCGTGCCGCCGACGAGGACGAACTGCACGAGAAGGTGCTCGGCACGCTGCCGTTGCGCCCGTGGATGACGCTCCACGTCACCGCGCTCGAATCCCACCCCAACGACCCGGGCCGCACCGACTCCGCGTCCTGACCCCAAGGCGCCCGCCCTCAGCGCCGTCCGGTCGCTTCCGCGCGCCGGGGGCGGCGGACCGAGCCCCACGGACCTCCGCCCGGACCCATCTCCCGAGGACATGTCCATGAGTGCGCGCATCGAGCGCCTTTCACCCGCCGGCACCACCACCGCACGGCACTCGCCCTGGGCCCACGTCGCCCGGGCCGCAGCAGCGCTCGCGGCCGGCATGGGGGTCGGCCGCTTCGTCTACACGCCGATCCTTCCTCTGATGCACACCCAGGCCGGGCTGTCCGCCGGAGCCGGTGCGCACCTGGCCACCGCCAACTACGTCGGCTACCTCATCGGTGCCCTCACGGGCATCCTGGCCCCTGCGCTGGTCCGCTCGTCTTTCGTCCTGCGCTGCTGTCTGGTCGTCCTGACCCTCACCCTGGCCGGGATGCCCGCCACGCACAGCAGCGCGGCATGGCTCGTACTGCGGCTGCTGGCCGGGATCGCCAGCGCCCTGATCTTCGTCATCGCGGCAAGTTCCCTTGTCAGCCACCTCAGGGAGCATCCCGCCCATCTGCCCGGGTGGGCCTTCGGCGGAGTCGGCGCCGGAATCGCGCTGTCTGGCCTGCTGGTCCTCTTGCTGCGCACCGTCGCCGACTGGCAGCCCGCCTGGTGGGCCTCGGCCGCGCTCTGCGCCGCTCTCGCCGCGGTCTCCTGGAACCTGTGGCCCGAGGAAGCGCCCGCTCCCGGTGACGGCGTCACGCCGGTGCGACCGAGGGCGCCCACGCACCGCTGGTTCAGCGCCCTGTTCGTCAGCTACACGCTGGAAGGCATCGGTTACATCGTCGCCGGCACCTTCCTCGTCGCCGCGATCGGGCAGAGCACGCCGGGCTGGGCCGGCAGCGGCGCCTGGGTGCTCGTCGGTCTCGCGGCAGTGCCGTCCTCGGCACTGTGGGCCCGGCTGGGACGCCGCTGGTCCCGTCCCGGCCTGCTGCTCGCCGCACTCGTCGTCCAGGCGGTCGGCATCGCCCTGCCGGCTCTGTTCGGGTCGGTTGCGGCCGCCCTGGTCTCCGCGGTCCTGTTCGGCGCCACCTTCATCGGCGTCAGCACCCTGGCCCTGGCCACAGGCGCGCATCTGCGGTACCCCCGTTCCGTCGCCCTGCTGACCACCGGGTACTCCGTGGGTCAGATCGTCGGACCGCTCACGGTCGCGCCACTGCTCCACCACGGCTACCGCCAGGCGCTGCTCCTGGCCGCCCTCGTGGTCCTCGCGGCCGCCCTCACCGCAGGGCTTGTGCGCATCGGGTTCCCGCACCACATGACGGTCGCACGGCACGGCGTGCCCCAGGACCGGACCGCACCGGTCGACGCTGCTACGGCCTCGACCGACCGCACCTGACCGGGCCGCGCTACTGTCGGGCTGACGGGGCGGCCGCTCAGCGAGGCGTACCGCCACCCCGCGCCGAGATGTGGAGTCACGCATGACCACTGCACGGGATCTGCTCATCGTCGCCCTGGACGCCACCCCGGGCGGTCCTGCCGAACCGGGTGATCTGTCGCTGTCGCTGGCGGGAGCCGAGCTGATCGACCTCGTCGACGCCCGGGCCATCACCCTGGACGGTGACCGCATCGTTGCGGCCGACCCGCCGGTGACGGACGACCGCCTGGTGCAGGACGCCGCGTCGTCACTGGTGCGGCAGATGCCCTACGAGTCGGTCGAGGACTGGCTGTGGCGCAGGGGGCGTGGCCTGTCATCCGCCTACCTGGCCGCCTTCGAGGAGGAGGGGCAGTTCAGGCGGCAACGCCGCCGTTGGCTGCCGTCCTGGACCGGCGAAGCGGTGCTGGTGGATTCGCCCGCACGGCGCCGGGCGGCGGACCGGTGGGCCGCCCGGGAGCCGGTGCTCGCCACCCTCGCCGCGACGGCCGGGATCGGGGACACGCCGGCGGGGGAACTCCCCGACGAGATCGGCGAGGTGGCGGCGACGGTGCTGGCCGCCGTCGACGACGCGGTGACGGAGCTGACGGCGGTACGACAGCGGCGGGACATCGAGAAGGCGGCCTTCGACAACATCTGGAGGGGACCCGTCTGAGGCAGGCGGGTGCCCGGTCTCAGGGGGCTTCGGCGTCCAGCGGGCGGCACAGGTTCGCCTTGACCTCCCGAGTGCGTTCGTCGGTGAGGACCTCGACCCGGTTCTCGAGCAGAGCGTGCATGGTCTGCTGGGCGACGTCCTCGGGAGCGATCTTCGGCGCGTCCACCCAGGAGGCCAGGTCCGTCTCCACGAACCCGGCATGCACCGCGACCACCTGTGTTCCCTGGTCCCGCAAGCCCTCGCGCAGCGCGCTCGTCAGGGACCACGCGGCGGCCTTGGACGCCGCGTAGCCCGGCCAGCCGGGCCGGCCGACCCAGGACGCCACCGACAGCATGTTCACCAGGGCACCACCCCCGTTCCGGGCCAGAACGGGGGCAAAAGCGCGGGCGACGGCCCAGGTGCCGAAGAAGTTGACCTCCATGGCCTCGCGGGCACCGTCGAAGGAGCCCTCGAGGAGCTTGGTCTCCCAGCCCCCGGCACCGGCGTTGTTGATCACGATCGTGACGTCACCCGCCGCCTCGGCGGCCGCGGCGACCTGCTCATGGTCGGTGACATCCAGCCGCAACGGGGTGAGATCCGCGTCGGCCACACTGTCCGGGTCCCGTACGGCGGCGTAGACCTTGGCCGCGCCGTGGTCGAGCAACGCGCGGGCGAACGCCCTGCCGATACCGCGGTTGGCCCCCGTCACGAGGGCCACCGAGCCATTGATGTCCATCGCTCCTCCTCCGCAGTTCTGCTGTGCCCGGCCACGAAGGGGCACTTGCCCACCGACTCACCATCGCGCGGGGCACGACGGCTCGCACCCGCGGAGCCCTGCGGGGCCTCCCGCGCCGGTCGGGTGCCTCAGTGGTCGGTGACGACCCGGGACACGTGGTACTGGCGGATCCGCCAGGTGTCGTGCTCGCGCCGGAGGACCAGCGACAGGTGCACCGGGGCTGCCCAGCCGTGCGGGTCGCTGAAGGTCACGTCCGCGAAGCCGCCGGCCGCGTCTTCGCCGATCGTGTAGGTGTTCAGGACGGTGACGTCGGCCGTGCGGTCGTCCGGCACCGCCGCGTAGTAGGCGTGTACCGCGTCGCGGCCGGCCTCGACCTTCGGGCCGAAGCCCTGGAAGAGGGCGTCCTGCGTGAACAGGTCGGCCATCGCCCCCACCTGGTGGCCGTCGAAGGCGGCCTTCCAACGCTCGAGGACCACGCGTACGGGGTCCGCGACGGTCTCGGTCATGGGTTCCGTCATGGTGTCGGGTTTCCTTGCTATGCAATAGACGACTGGTCTAGTAAATTCACGCTAGACGACCGGTCGTAGACTTGCAACATGGGACGAACCAGTGATGCCAAGGAGCGGATCCTCGCCGCCGCTCAGTCGCTGATCGAGCAGCGCGGTTTCTCGGCGCTGGGAGTGGCCGAGATCTGCAAGGCGGCAGGTGTGCCGAAGGGCAGCTTCTACTACTTCTTCGACTCCAAGGAGGTGCTCGCCCTGGCGGTGCTCGACGAGCACTGGGCCGGGCAGCGCGCCGGCTGGAGCCGTGTCCTTAGCGGGGACGCGCCCCCGCTCGAGCGCCTGCGGCGGCTGTTCGAGGAGACGGAGGCCGAGCAGCGCGCCGGGCAGCAGAGCTGCGGTACCGTCTCGGGCTGCCTGTTCGGGAATCTGACCCTGGAGATGAGCAATCAGACCGAAGCCATCCGCGAACGGCTTCAGCAGATCTTCGAAGCGCAGGTGGACATGGTCGAGGAGGTCGTCGCGGAGGCCCGTCAGGACGGAGAAGTCACCGTCTCGGACAGTCGCGAGGCCGCACGGTCCGTGGTCGCCCAGCTTGAGGGCCAGGTACTGTTCGCCAAGCTCTACAACAACACCCAGCGCCTCGACGCCCTGTGGGAGAACTGCCTGGCCCTTCTCGGCGCCACGGCGCCCGGTGCGGCGCACCGGGCGGGAGCGTCACTTGTCTGAGGGGTGATGCGTGGTTGCCGTGTTACATGTCACCTGCCAAAATGGTGACGTGAAACTGGAGCATGCATTTCCGTGCGGAAGCCCTGCTCTCGACTTCGCTGCGACGCTTCGTGCCCGTCGTTCGGTGCGGTTCGAGATGTTCGTGTCTCCGGACCGGCTGGACGCCTGGTACGTCGAGTCCGGAATCGTCGACGCCGTCACCCCGAGCCGCGAGTCCGATGTCGAGCGGGCCATCGAGGTCCGGGAGGCGATCTACACGCTGGTCAGCGCACGGATCGCCGGGGAGGACTTCGACCGGGGGGCCCTCGCCGTCGTCAACGGCGCGGCCCGCACACCGTCCGCCACGCCTCAGCTCACCCCGTCGGGGCGCTGGACGGATGCGACGCCCGACGAGGCACTGTCCGCCGTCGCGCGGCACGCCATCGAACTCCTGGGGGGTCCGGATGTGCCCTTGATGAAGGAGTGCGGCAATCCGCAGTGCACGCGGGTCTACATCGACCGTTCGCGTGGCATGCGCCGGCACTGGTGCGGCATGGAGTCCTGCGGGAACAAGCTCAAGGCGCAGGCCTACCGTGCCCGCAAGAAGGAGGCCAAGGTACCCGCCTCCCGCTGACCGGCGCCGGCCCGTGCGCGCTCCGGTTGATGGCCGACCCGCCGCACCCGGTGGGGGACTTCACCGTCGGGGCGGGGGGCCGGCCGTCACGCTGTCCGCTTCCGTGGATCAGAGGCGCAGCAGGGAGCCGGCCTCCACGACCGCTTCCGCGAACGCCTCGGGGGCCTGCTGGGGCACGTTGTGGCCGATGCCCTTGAGGGTCCTGTGTACACAGGGTCCCGAGAACTTGTCCCGGTACATCGCGCCGTCACCGGCGGGTGTGAAGGGGGCGAGCTCGCCGTCGAGGGTGATGGTCGGAACACCGATCACGGGTCCCTGTGCGAGCCGTTCCTGGGCGCCGTATCGCGGATCGCCCGCCGCGAGGCCCAGTCGCCAGCGGTGGTTGTGGATCACGATGTCGACGTAGTCGGGGTTGTCGAAGGCGGTGGTGGTGCGCTCGAACGTGGCGTCGTCGACGTGCCAGGTCGGCGAGCTGAACTTCCGGACCAGCCGTGCCGGCTTGTCCCGTGGCCCCGCAGATGGGCTCGTGGCAAGACCCTTGCATGACGTTAGTCACCAGTCAAACTGGTAACGTAATCCGGTTCCTGTGCGTGGTAACGGCGTGTTCGCTGGCCAATTGCCTGGTTGAAAGCGATGTGGCATCGAGCATCACCCCCTTGACTGGTGATGCATGTGCATGCAGTGTGGTGGTCACAGGTTCGACCCTGACGATCACCACGGAAGAGAGATTCGCCATGGCTGCCACGTACACGGGCGTTGTCACATCCACGAGCGAGGGTCGCAACGGAGGCCGTGTCGTCGCCGAGGACGGTCTGCTCGAAGCCACGCTCGCCATCCCGAAGGAGCTCGGCGGTGCCGGCGGGGCCACCAATCCCGAGCAGCTGTTCGCCGCCGCATGGTCGTCGTGTTTCGTGGGTGCGGTCAAAAGGGCCGCCACGCAGCGGAAGGTCACCCTGAAGGGCGTGTCCGTCGAGGCGGCCGTCACGTTGCACCACGACGACCCGAGCGAGTTCGGTCTCAGCGCCGTGCTCAAGCTCGAACTGAGCGGCGTCGACCAGCGGACGGCGGAGGAGCTCGGCGCCGCCGCCCACCAGCTGTGCCCGTACTCCAAGGCCACCCGGGGCAACATCCCGGTCACCATCGAAGCCACCGCGGTCTGAGCCGACGGTGAGCCCGCCAGGGACGACCGGCCCCGGCGGGCCCGGCCTCCACCCGCGTTCGTCACAAAGGAGAGCGAGATGTCGCAGAAAGAGAAGCAGTCTCCGGATGCCGCCGCGGTCGCGCGCCACGCACGCTTCGGCACCTTGCCCGAGCGCATACGCCTGGAAGACACGGTGGCGGAGAGCCCGGCCACCGTTCCGGACCCGGCGCGGGACCACTACAACCCCGACGAGTGGCTCGTGCGCACCTGCCTGTGAGTCCAGCGGCCGCAGCCGAGCAGCGGTCCCCCAGCCCATCCCCCTATGACCCGGGAATACCGAAATGATGTTCAAGGCCTTTAAGATCATGTCGGCCCTCGTGGCGACGGTCGTGATTGCCGTCGGCTGCTTCACACAGGTCTTCTGACGACCTCCGGCACCACCGGGGCGGACACCGGCGGCCCGCTCGATCTGGAGATCCCATGAGTGACAAGATCGCCCTGTCGACCTGGCCCACACCGCTGGAACCCATGCCCCGGCTGGCGGCGGCGATCGGGCTGAGCGAGGGCGACCTGTGGATCAAGCGGGACGACCTCGTCGGCCTGGGAGGCGGCGGCAACAAGGTCCGCAAACTGGAATGGATCGTCGGGGCGGCCCTCGCGGAGCGCGCGGACACCCTGGTCACCACCGGTGCCGCACAGAGCAACCACGCCCGGCTCACCGCGGCCGCCGCTGCGCGCCTGGGACTCGACGTCGTGCTCGTCTTCCCCGGCACACCCGACGGCGCCGAGAACGGCTCGGGCAACCTCGTGCTCGACGGCCTCTTCGGCGCGAGGATCTTCTGGGCCGGGGAGGGTGCTCCGAGCGACCTGGCCGGCGCCGCCGAGGACGTCTGCCGGCAACTGGACCGGGACGGCGCCCGCCCGCACCTGATCCCGTTCGGGGGCTCCAGTCCCCTCGGAGCACGGGGATACGTCGAAGGCGGCGAGGAGCTTCGGGCCCAACTGCCCGAGGTGGACCACGTCGTGGTGGCGCTGGGCTCCGGCGGCACCATGGCCGGACTGATCGGCGCCCTGGGCGTCGAGCGCGTCCTCGGCGTGCACTGCGGCGCGGTGGCCGAGCCTGCCACGACCGTGGCCGACCTCGCGGGCGCCCTCACGGGCCGCGCCCTTGCCCCGGACGCCCTCCGTATCCGTACCGACCAGGTGGGCGCCGGATACGGCGTCCTCCACGAGCCCGTCCTGGAGGCCATGCGGACGGCCGCGGCCATCGAGGGCATCGTCCTGGACCCGATCTACAGCGGACGGGCCATGGCCGGGCTGATCGCCGCCGTCCGGGACGGCGACATCCGCAGAGGGGAGCGCACCGTGTTCCTCCACACCGGTGGACTCCCAGGCCTCTTCGGACACGCCGAGACCGTGCACCGATCCGTCGCAGCACTGCGCCTGCACAGCCCCGGCTGAACTCGCCCCTGCCGCAGAACGCGCTTCGGGTGTACGGAACATCTTCCGTACGCCCGAAGCCTCGGTGCATCAGCGGCTCAGTGCCTCGGCGCCGGACCGGCTCGGCGGCTCACCGCGCGGAGCCTCACCCCTCGTCCTTCTCCACCGTGACCTTCTCCGGGCGCGGCGGCGTGAATCCGTTGCGTCCGGCCGCGCCGTTCACCGATGTCCCGTTCTGGTTCATCGAGGACAGCAACTGGCGGGCAAGACCCAGACCGGTGCCACCCATCGTCAGTGCCTTGGCGAACATGTCGGCCATGCCGTCGGCACCGTTCAGCAGCACCATGTTGTCGACGTTGCCGAAGGCGGACGCGCCCGCCTGGACGATCTCCGGCCACCTCTCGGCCAGTTGCTGCGCGACGACGGCCTCCTGGTTCTCCGCGAGGGCCGCGGCACGCGCCTTGATGGCCTCCGCCTCCGCGAGACCCTTGGCCTTGGTCGCCTCGGCCTCGGCCAGCCCCCTGGCCTGGGCCGCGGCCGCCTCCGCCTCGCCGGTGGCGCGGGTCGCCGACGCCGTGGCCGCACCGCGTGTCTTGGTCGCCTCGGCCTCCGCGCCCGCGGCCGTCTTGACCCGGGTCGCCTCGGCCGCGGCCGCCAGTTCGGTCTCCTTCGCCTTCGCCTGCGCCGAGGAGATACGCGCGTCGCGCTCGGCCTCGGCCAGCGTGCGCTTCTCGTAGGCCTTGGCGTCCGCGGGCTTGCGCACGTCCGCCTGGAGCTGCTGTTCGCGTCGGTGCGCCTCCAGTTCGGCCACCCGGGTCTCCTGCACGACGACCTCCTGCCGGGCTGCCGCATCGGCGAGCGGACCGGCCTGGCGCGCCTTGGCGCCCGCCTTGTCGCGTTCGGCCTGGTAGCCGGCCTGCAGGATCTCGCTGTCCCGCGTGGCCTCCGCCATCCGCGCGAACGACTGCTGCTCCGCCTCGGTGGCGAGACGGTTCGCCTCCGCCTGTGCGATGCGTGCGTCCCGCTGAACCGCCGCCGCGTGCGGTGCGGCGAGGTTGCGGATGTAGCCCGTCGGGTCCTCGATCTCGTGGATCTGCAGTGAGTCCACGATCAGGCCGAGCTTCTCCATCTCCGTGCCACACGCCGCCCGGGTCTGCCCGGTGAGCTTCTCCCGGTCACGGATCATGTCCTCGACCGTCAATCCGCCCACGATGGACCGCAGATGACCCGCGAACACATTGTGCACGCGTTCCGACATCAGCTTCTGCTGGTCGAGGAAGCGGCGGGCCGCGTTGGCGATCGACACGAAGTCGTCGCCCACCTTGAAGATGACCACGCCCCGCACCCTCAGCGGAATGCCCTGGTGGGTCACGCAGTCCACCTGAAGTTCCGTCTCGTTGAGGTCCAGCGAGAGCTTGCGCACCGCCTGCATGCCCGGCAGCACCAGCGTGCCGCGCCCCGTGACGATGCGGAAACCCATGCCTTCTTCGAGACCTTCGGTCCGATGCTTCGAACCGGAGATGATCAGTGCTTCGTTGGGCTCCGCCACACGCCACATGAGCTTGAAGACACCAACGATGCACATCAACGCGAGGACAACAGCCCCCGCCACGACGCCGATGACCATCGGCATGCGCCCCCTCTGCCTGGTGCCTGGTCGGCACCGAACGAAGGGAGTGTGCGCCTGCGCAAGCCGGGGGTGAAGACGCTGACGGATCCTTGTCGCAAACTTGACACGTACGGCCCTCGCCTGCGAGGAGGCGGGCTCAACTGTCGTACGCCGCCTCGACGTACACCGTCCGCGGCGGCAGGTGCTCCACGATCATGACCACCGTGCCCGGCTCGATGCGCCGCTTCCCGTCCGCGGGATAGGCGAGGAAGTGCTCGGCGCCGCCGCGCACACGGACGATCACCTCACCGACCAGCCCGGGACCCACGGTGCCGGTGACACGCCCCATCAAGCCGACCAACGACGCATCGTCCATGGTCACAGCGTACGGTCCAACGGGCCTATGCCGCCCGTGTGTCCGTGGACTCCTCGTGCGGCGGCCACCGTTCGTGCCACCCGAGGTCCGCCTCCAACTGCGCGGCCAGCGAGACCAGAAGCGGCTCGCTGTGCGCCGGACCGAGCAGTTGCGCACCCACCGGCAGCCCTGCGTCGACGAAGCCGGCCGGGACGTTGACGCCGGGCCAGCCCAGCACGTTCCACGGCCAGGCGTACGGGCAGGCGGCGATCATCGCGCGGTCGGTGCTCCAGCCGCTCATGTTCGCCAGCGTTCCGATGCGCGGCGGGGGAGTGGCTGCCGTCGGCGCGAGGACGACGTCGTACGACGCGAAGAGCGCGCCCACGCGGCGGTGCAACGCTCCCTCAGCCCGCCGTGCCACGCGCAGCGGCACCCCGCCGAGCAGCCGGCCCAGGCGGGCGGTGTCGCGGGTGCGCCGGTCGAGGAGGTCCGGGTACGGCACGACGCGTACCCACTCGGCCACGCCGACGGTCGCCCGCGGCAGGAAGGTGAGCCCGATCTGCCCGTACCGCGGCTCGGCCTCCTCGACCACGTGCCCGAGCGCGGCGAGTCGCTCCGCCAGGGTGAGGACCCGCTCCCGTACGCGGGGATCGAGCCGTGCGGGCAGCGCGGTGAAGGGCGGCTTCAGCGAGAGCGCGATCCGAAGCCGGCCAGGGTCGCGTCCCACCGCCGCCGAGACGTCGAGCGCGGGCGGCCGGTGCGCGTCGTCCGCGTGGTTGCCGCTCGCCGCGTCCAAGAGCAGTGCCGCGTCCCCGACCGTACGGGCGAGCGTGCCGTTGACCGTGATGCCCTGGAAGGACTCGGGGCTCGGCCAGGTCGAGATGCGGCCGCGCTGCGGTTTGATGCCGACCAGGTGCGTCCAGCCGGCCGGGATGCGGATCGACCCGGCACCGTCCGAGCCGAGCGCCGCTGGAATCAGGCCGGCGGCGACCGCCGCGGCCGACCCTCCGGACGAGCCGCCGGGGGTGTGGTCGAGGTTCCAGGGGTTGCGGGTGGCACCGAAGGCGGGGCCCTCGGTGAACGGCCACTGCCCCAGCTCACAGGTGTTGGTCTTGCCGACAATCACGGCCCCTGCCGCCCGCAGCCGCCGTACCGCCTCGCCGTCCTCGGCCACCGGCTGAAACTCCCCCGGGCAGCCGAACGCGGTCGGTTCGCCCGCCACGTCCATGTCGTCCTTGACGGCCACCGGCACGCCGAGCAGCGGTCGCCGCACCCCGGCCGCGAGCTCCCTGTCGGCCGCCTCCGCCTCGGCGAGCGCGGCCTCGGCGCGCACCAGGCGGAAGGCGTTGACCGAAGGCTGCGTCGCTTCGATCCGGGCCAGCGATCGCTCCACGAGCACTCGGGAGGTCACCTCGCCCGCGGCGAGTATGCGGGCGCAGTCGGCCAGCCCGGGAGTACGGTCGGAAGCCATGCGGGACACCTCCGCGAGTCCGTTGTCTACCGAACGGTAACCTGTGACCGCGCCGGACGGTGCGGAACGCGCAACTTCCCTTGTCAGGATGGTCGTTGAGGCATCGTTCGCACCCGGGAGGCGGCCCGCCGCGGCGGTTCTGCAAGGATGCGGTGCGTCATGGTGCAGTTACCTGAACAGCCCGTCACTTCGTCGCCCGCCCCCTCCGCCGTGCCGACGAGTGCCGATGTGGCACGCCTGGCCGGTGTCTCACGCGCGACCGTCTCCTATGTCCTCAACAACGCCAGGGCCGTACGTATCAGCGAACCCACGCGACGGCGCGTCCACGAGGCCGCCGAGGAGCTCGGGTACGTCCCGCACGCCGCGGCCCGCAGTCTGCGCGCCGGCCACAGTCGCATGGTGCTCATGCCCTCCCCGAACGTACCGGTGGGCCCCCTCTACAGTCGGTTCATCAATGAACTGCAGTGGGCCCTCGGTCGCTTGGACTACACGGTCGTGCAGTACGCCGGGATGGGCCTGCACGGTGACGCGGCGGCCCGCGCCTGGGCGGAGCTGCGACCGGCGGCAGTGATCGTCCCCGGCGCCGGCCTCGGTCCGCGGGGCGTGCAGATCCTCAAGCGCTCCGGCGCGCGCGCCGTCGTCATCCTCGGCCCCGAACGTGTCGAAGGCGCCCACACGCTGCTCCTGGACCACTACGGAGTCGGCCACAGCGCCGGAGTGCACCTGCTCGCCAGGGGCCGTCGCCGGATCGGCGTGGTCATCCCGCAGGAGCCCGGCCTCGAGTACTTCTCCAAGCCCCGTCTCGAAGGGGTCAGGTGCGCGCTGGAGGACACCGGGGCAGCCGTCACCGAGCTGCCGCTCGCGTACGAGGAGGAGGCCGCCGCCCGAATCGCCGCACGCTGGCGCTCGCTCGGGCTGGACGCCGTGTTCGCGTACAACGACGAGTACGCGATGCTGCTGATGCGCGCCCTGCAGGACGACGGCGTGGGCATTCCGGAGGAGACTGCCGTCGTGGGCGCCGACGACCTGATGCTCGGGCGGCTGCTGCGCCCGCGGCTGAGCACGGTCCATATCGAACTGCCGTCCGGACACGGCCTCGCCGAGCTGGTCGACCATGTGGTGCGCGATCCTGGAAGTGTGCCGGAGGCGCACAAGGTGCTCGGGACGCGGATCGTGCACCGCGAGTCCAGCTGAGCACACGGGAGACGTGGTCTGCGCACCCCGGACCGCATCGGTGGCGAGCACACCCGGCCGACGGTGCCGGCCGGCGTCGGCGACGGCACACCCGCCTGTACGGAGGACGTTTTCGGGCCGGTCGCGCCCATGCGTCCGTTCCACATTGCGGAAGAGGCCGCGACCCTCGCGTCAGCCGGGCCGCACTGCCCATCGGTTGGGATCGTCACCCGGGACACCGCGCACGGTCTGGAACTCGCCGAGCGCATCCACGCGGGCACCGTTCACATCAACGACCGGAGTGTCAGCGACGATACCGTCGAACCCTTCGGGGCCGCCGTCTCCCGCGGCACCGCCGCCCGCTTCGGCAGTGAGGCCGCGGTGGAGGCCTTCACCGGCCGGCGCCGGACGACGGTGCGCGAGGAGATGGGGACGTACCCCTTCCAGAGGTCGCTTCCAGATGTCACTCGCCGTTCTGCTCAGCCTTCGCCTGCTGCTCGGCGACCGCCTTGCGGACCTCGTCCATGTCCAGCTTGCGAGCCTGCCCGATGACGTCGTCAAGGGCCGCCTGCGGCAGGGCACCCGGCTGCGCGAACACGGCCACCCGGTCACGGACGATCATCAGCGTGGGAATCGACTGGATGCCGAAAGCCGCCGCGAGCTCGGGCTGCGCCTCGGTGTCCACCTTGGCGAACACCAGGTCCGGGTTGTCCTTGGCAGCGCTCTCGTAAACGGGGGCGAACTGACGGCACGGCCCGCACCAGGACGCCCAGAAGTCGATCAGGACGAAGTCGTTGTCCTGGACCGTCTGGTCGAAGTTTTCCTTGGTGAGCTCCACGGTGCTGCTCATTGCCTATCCCTCTTCCTGATGTCGGGGCTGAGCCGCTGTCCACAACGGCGACACAGGGACATGTATTCCGCGCACATACCCGTGTGGCAACCGCGCACACCAACAACCAGACTGTCCCCATGACGGAAACGGAATCCATCGCCTACGACGTAGTGGTGCTCGGCGCCGGACCCGTGGGGGAGAACGTCGCCGACCGCACGCGTGTGGCCGGCCTCTCCACCGCGATCGTGGAGAGCGAACTGGTCGGCGGCGAGTGCTCGTACTGGGCGTGCATGCCCAGTAAGGCCCTGCTGCGCCCGGTGATCGCTCGCGCTGACGCCCGCCGCGTCCCCGGCCTCGCCCACCTGGCGCAGGGCGCCCTCGACGCGCCCGCGGTCCTGGCCCACCGCGACTACGAGGTGTCGGACTGGAAGGACGACGGCCAGGTCGCCTGGGTGGAGGGCATCGGGGCCGACCTCTACCGGGGCCTGGGGCGGCTCGCCGGGCCACGCACGGTCACGGTGACCGGCCCCGACGGAGAACAGCATGTGCTCACCGCCCGGCACGCGGTGGCCGTGTGCACCGGCAGCCGCGCCCTGCTGCCCGATCTGCCGGGGCTCAGCGAGGTGAACCCGTGGACGAGTCGCGAGGCGACGAGCGCCAAGGCCGCCCCGGGCCGGCTGATCGTCGTGGGCGGCGGTGTGGTCGCCGTCGAGATGGCCACGGCCTGGCAGGCCCTGGGCTCCCAGGTGACCGTCCTCGTCCGCGGCAAGGGCCTGCTGTCCCGGATGGAGCCTTTCGCCGGAGAACTGGTCGCCGAGGCGCTCACGGAGGCGGGCGCGGACGTACGCATCGGTACCTCGGTCGAGTCGGTACGGCGCGAGGGCGGCACCCTCGTGGTCGTCACGGACGCCGGCGACCGCCTCGAGGCGGACGAGATCCTCTTCGCCACCGGCCGCGCACCTCGTACCGAAGACATCGGGCTCGAGACCGTCGGCCTGAAGCCCGGCTCCTGGCTCTCGGTCGACGACACGCTGCGGGTGACGGACAGCGAGTGGCTGTACGCGATCGGTGACGTCAATCACCGGGCGCTCCTCACCCACCAGGGGAAGTACCAGGCACGGATCGCGGGAGCGGCGATCGCGGCCCGCGCCGCGGGCGTTCCGCTACTGGAGACGGACCGCTGGGGCGCCCACTCCGCGACCGCCGACCACGCGGCCGTCCCCCAGGTGGTCTTCACCGACCCGGAGGCGGCGGCCGTGGGCCTCTCCCTCGCGGAGGCGGAGGAGGCAGGCCACCGGGTGCGCGCGGTCGACATCGATCTGTCACGCGTCGCGGGGGCCGGCCTGTACGCCGACGGCTACCGCGGCCGGGGCCGCATGGTCGTCGACTTGGACAGCGAGATCCTGCTCGGCGTCACGTTCGTCGGTCCCGGCGTGGGCGAGCTGATCCACTCGGCGAGCATCGCGATCGCCGGAGAGGTGCCGATCAACCGCCTGTGGCATGCGGTGCCGTCGTACCCGACGATCAGCGAGGTATGGCTGCGTCTGCTGGAAGCGTACCGGGGCTGACGCTGTCACCCGGCAGGGGGACACTCTGAGCCCCCTCGCGACCTTCTGCATCACACCGACCGCCCGATTCCCTGAGGACGGCAGGACGCCCGCGGCCCTGAACACAGGGTGCGGGCGTCACCGCCGCGGCGGGAATTCTCAGTCCGGCAGCGTGAATCCCAGCTCCATGGCCGCTCGTTCGGGTGTCGGCTGTGCCCATCGCGCCAGCACCGTCTCGTTCGACGACAGCGAACGCAATTCCGCACGGTCCAGATAGAGCGTGCCGTCCAGATGGTCCGTCTCGTGCTGGACGATACGGGCCGGCCAACCCGCGAACTCCTCGTCCACCACGGCGCCGTGTTCGTCCAGCGTCCGCAGCCGCACCCGCGCGTGCCGGGCCACCACGGCCTGCCAGCCCGGCACGCTCAGACAGCCCTCGAAGAACGCCACCCGTTGGCCGCCGAGCGCCTCGTACGACGGGTTGACGAGCACCCGGAAGGGCTGCGGCAGCCGCCCGCGCACCACCCGGACGTCCTCGGGCACGGGTGCCGGATCCTCGATGACCGCGATCCGCAACGGCACCCCGACCTGCGGCGCTGCGAGTCCCACCCCCGGTGCCGCGTGCATCGTCGTGCGCAGCGCCTCGACGAAGCGGGCCAGCAGCGCGGGCGACAACTGGCCGTCGAAAGGCTCGGCGCCACGGCGCAGTACCGGATCGCCCGCGGCGACGATCGGCAACGGGCCGCCGGCGGCGAGGAGTTCTTCGACGAGTTCGGCGATCGGGCGGTCGTCGGAGTTCGTGCGGTCGACTTGGGATGCCATCCGGCCAGCATGACAGGCGATTCACGGGTCGGACGGGGTCGCCGGGCGTCCCCGTGGCGGATGTCACCGCGCCAGGGGCGGAGGCATGGTGTTCTTGGCGGCGGACGTCGTCCTCGGTGAGATCGCCCTTCGACGGGGCAGGCGGTCCCATGGCAGCCGGGCGGCGTCGTCCGGCACGCGGGCGCGGGAGCCGGACGGTCAGGGGGCGGCGCGGCGTTCGGCGGCCCGGAGCGGCGGGTTGTCGCGTGCGCTGCCGGCGGCAGCGCACGGGCGCATGCCCGACCACGGCCTGTCATGACGCTTCCTGCCGTCGGCACGACCCACGACTCACGTGAACCCGCAGGGACGCCCGAACCGCACGACGGCCCGTGACCGGATGAACCGGGCACGGGCCGTCGCCGCCCTCAGACCTGCCGAGGGTCACACCTGCGCGAAGTCGCCGCCCAGCGCGGACGCGATCCGCAGATGCCGCTCCGCCTCGCCGTCGCGACCCTGCCGCTGCAAAGTGCGCCCCAGCAGCAGGCGGGCGTAGTGCTCCACCGGGTCGCGCTCTACGATGATGTTCAACTCGGCCTCGGCTCGACGCAGTTGGGCCGAGTGGTAGAAGGCGCGCGCCAGCAGCAGCCGCGGCCCCGTCTGCTCCGGCACCTCGTCGACCAGAGCCTTTAGGACGCGTGCGGCGGCGTAGTAGTCCTTGGCGTCGAAGAACATCCGCGCCCGCTCCCAGCGCTCCGCGGCTGCTCCGTGGTCGTAGTACGTCATTTTCACTCGAGACCTCCTTACGGGGGCCGACAACCAACCCGGATTGTTGCTTATTCCACGATGGCGGCGGAACGGGAGTGAGAGCGGACTACGCGGCCGCCAGCTCGGCGTTCGCGCGCCGGAGGACCAGCGCCAGCACACGCCCGGCGGCCTCCAGGTCCTTCTGGGGGATGCCCGCGTAGAGTCGGGAGGCGACCTCCTTGCCGCCGTCCTGGATGTGGTCGAACAGCTCCCGGCCGTCGTCCGTGAACGACACGCGGTCGTCGGCGGACGTGGCCAGCAGCTGGCCGGCGACGAGCTCCTCGACGGCCGTCCGGACTTCCGACTCGTCGACGATCTTGAGTGCGTCGTGCGCAAAGTTCACGAGGGAGCGGCGCTCGAGGATCCCGCCGTGGCTCGCGAGCGATCGCAGTATCACGGACTGGGTGAATGTGGTGCCGGTGCGGGTGAGGACGCGCTCCAGCAACGCGCGGCTCGCGTAGTGGGTGAGGCCGATGAGCTGGCCGTTGACGACGGGAGTGGGCTGGGTCATGACGACTCCTCTGCGATACCGATGTCGGTGCCTGCGGCTGCGGGGTCCAGCGGTGCGTCGAGCAGGGTGCGCAGCTCGTGCGTGAAGTCCTCGGTGCGGGCGCTGTCGAGGCCGCCCAACGGCTCGAGGAACTGCTCGTGGAGCCGCTGGACCACCTGGATCGCCCGCCGTGCGACCTGCTGCCCGTCCGCGGTGAGCGAGAGCTGCACGGCCCGGGGGTCCGCCGGATCGCGGTCCCGGTCCACGAGCCCGGCGGCCTCCAGGGCGCGGGCGAGCTTGGAGACGTAGAGCGCCTCGAGCCCGGTGTGGTCGGCGAGCTGTCGCTGGCTGGGGCGCCGACCGTCACGTTGCATGCCGAACAGCGTTGCGACCAGCGCGTACTGCGCGTGCGTCAGGCCGAGCGGCGCCACTGCACGATCGACGGCCACGCGCCATTTCATCGAGAGCCGCCAGACGAGAAAGCCGGGAGTCGCGCGCTCGGATGGTGCACTCATGGCAAATACCATACATGACTACTATAGCCATGGCTACTATATTTTCCTCCTCTCCCGGCCCTCGACGGTGAAAGCCCTGGTGGGAAGCTCGATTCCACGTTCTGTTCAAGAGTGCCTTGACGCACGCGTGGATGGCCTGACGCGGGTGTCCGCACAGGACTAGGTTGTGCCGCATGAGCAATCTGGATCGCGAGGCAGTGCCCGCCGTGTGCGGTGGCCGCGGGTTCGTGGTGGCGGAGCCGGTGCGCGAACTCCTCAGCCCGCGCCGAGTCCGGCTCGGCGAGTCGACGGAGGTCCGCCGGCTGCTGCCGAACCTGGGGCGTCGCATGGTCGGGGCGTGGTGCTTCGTCGATCACTACGGTCCGGACGACATCGCCGACGAGCCGGGGATGCAGGTCCCGCCGCACCCGCACATGGGGCTCCAGACCGTCAGCTGGCTGCACGAGGGAGAGGTGCTGCACCGCGACTCGACCGGCAGTCTCCAGACCATCCACCCGCGCCAGTTGGGCCTGATGACATCGGGCCGGGCGATCAGTCACTCGGAGGAGAGCCCGAAGCCGCACGCGCGTTTTCTGCACGGCGCGCAGCTGTGGGTGGCCCTGCCGGACAGCCACCGCCACATCGAGCCGCACTTCGAGTACCACCCCCAACTGCCCGTGGTCACGGCACCGGGCCTGACGGCCACGCTGGTCCTGGGCGAGGTCGACGGTGCTGCGTCGCCCGGTACGAGGCACACCCCGATCGTGGGCGCCGACCTGGCTCTGACACGCGGATCCGATGTACGGCTGCCCTTGGAGTCGGACTTCGAGTACGCGGTGCTGTCGATGTCGGGCGAGGCCCACGTCGACGGGGTCCCGGTTCTGCCAGGTTCGATGCTCTACCTCGGCTGCGGCCGCACCGAACTCCCGCTGCGCGCCGAGTCGGACGCGGGCCTGATGCTCCTCGGCGGTGAGCCGTTCGAGGAGGAGCTGATCATGTGGTGGAACTTCATCGGGCGCACCCAGGAGGACATCGCGCAGGCGCGTGCCGAGTGGATGACGGGCTCTCGGTTCGGTGAGGTGAAGGGCTACGACGGCGCTCCGCTGCCCGCGCCCGAACTGCCGCCGACGCCGCTGAAACCGCGCGGACGGGTGCGCTGACCGGGGTGGTTCCAGGGAATCGGTCGCGTGGACCGACGGGGGTACTCCGCCCTGCGCGCCTGCCGTTCCCCGCCCGTCCCGGCTCCGCACCCGTGTCGGTCCAGCGCGCCCGGCCCGGCATGTCACTCGCAGACGTCCCCGTTCCGTAAGGGGCTCGGGCGTTCCTCAGCGCCCTTGCGGTGGCTGTGATGGAAGGCATGAGATCGCGCTTGTTTCCGCCGGTGTTCAAGGGCAGGCTGCACGACGCCCGCACGGCGACTTCGATCGGACGGTGGCTCGGCCTCGCCTTCGCCGTGTGCTTCGTCACCGGTCTGATCAGCCATGTGCTGCAGCATCCCCCCGGGTGGCTGGTCGATGATGTGCCGAGCCGACCGGTGTGGGGCTACCGGCTGACACAGGGACTGCATGTCGCCTCGGGCATCGCGGCGATTCCGCTGCTGCTGGCCAAGCTGTGGACGGTCTATCCGCAGCTGTTCGCCTGGCCGCCCGTGCGTTCGGTGCGGCACGCCCTGGAGCGGTTGTCGGTGGCCGTACTGGTGGCGGCGGCCGTCTTCGAAGTGGTCACGGGCCTGCTGAACACCGCGCAGTGGTATCCGTGGCCCTTCTCCTTCGTGCCGGTGCACTACGCCGTGGCGTGGCTGGTGGCCGGATCTCTCGTACTGCACATTGCGGTCAAGGCCCCTGAGATCCGGGCTCATTGGAGCCGCCGGTCGCCGGGCACCCTCGCTCTGCCGGTCGAGGACGGGCCCGACCGGCGCTCGCTGCTGGCCGCGGTGGCAGCGGCGGTCGGCGCGGTCACCGTGACCACCGTGGGCCAGTCCTTCACCCCCCTGAAGGACCTCGACCTGCTCGCACCCCGCCATCCGGACCACGGCCCGCAGGGCCTGCCGGTCAACCGGACCGCCGCCGCGGCCGGGGTCGGAGTGATTCCGGCCCAGCGCTACCGCCTGACGGTCGCCGGACCGAGGCCCTGCACGCTGACCCTGGACGAGTTGCGTGGCCTGCCGCAGCACGAGGTGGAACTGCCCATCGCGTGCGTGGAGGGGTGGAGCAAGTCGGCGCACTGGACGGGCGTGCGGGTCATGGACCTCCTGGAGCTTGCGGGTGCCCCGCCGCATGCGCGGGTGCGGGTGGTCTCGCTGCAGACCCGGGGCGGCTACCGGGTGTCCGAGATGGGGCACGAACACGCCCGCGATCCGCTGACCCTCCTGGCACTGCGCCTCAATGACGAGGAGCTTTCCCCCGACCACGGCTATCCGGTGCGACTCATCGCCCCGAACCGGCCCGGTGTGCTGCAGACCAAGTGGGTCGGCCGACTGGAGGTGCTGTCATGAGGATGAGCGTGGCCCGGCTGCTGATGGGCGTGGCGGGTCTGGCGCTGATGGGCGTCGGTGTCTTTCGGCTCCTGGACGTATCTGATCTGACGGGCGTTCTGATCTGGCTCGGCGCGGCGGTGGCCCTGCATGATGCGCTGATCGCGCCGCTGGTCCTGCTCATCGGGCTGTTGCTGGTCCGCGGTCGCGTGCGCGGTCCCGTCCGCGGGGCGCTGCTCGTCACGGGCGCCCTCACGGCGGTCGCCCTGCCGGTGCTGCTGCGCCCGGGAAGGCCCGCCAACTCGTCGGTTCTGCCCCTGGATTACCCGCGCAACTGGCTCCTCGCACTGGTGGCGGTGGCGGCGGTCACGGCCCTCCTGCAGGCCGCGCGGGGGATCCGCCGCAGCCGTCGACGGCCACCCTCGCAGGCCCGTCAGCCCTCCGGCCGGTAGGGCGTCCTGACCGTGGTCGCCTGGGCTGGCTGTTTCTGCTACGCCGCCTACTACACCGGGCTGGACGCGGTGGCCGGCATCTCCGCGGGGACGGTTGCGGGCAGCGCTGTGCATGCAGTGGTGGGGCGACTGTTCGCGACCGGCGACGAGCTGGGCAGGGCTGGGGTGTACGCGCCGACGGTTGCCGCCTGCGCCGTTCTTCTGCGGCGGCACGGCGCGCGGGTGCTGCCCGGCGCCGCCGTGGTTCTGGCGGCGTGCTGGTCGTTCGCCGCCAGCCACATCTTCTGGCCGCGGGGCGTGTTCACCATGCTCGGCTTCGCCTTGCTGACCGTGGCCTCGACCCGCGCAGACGCCGGGCCTTCGGCAGCAGGGCTTACGAACCCCTGACGTTCCGGCGCCGTACGGCCGCGGGGCAGCGGCGCGGCCGTACGGTCGGTGGCATGTTGATCCTGGTCACCGGAGGTGCGGGCTTCATCGGCTCGCACATCGTCGCCGCCCTCACCGGCGCCGGGCACGAGGTGCGCGTGCTCGACGCGCTGTTGCCCGCCGCGCACCGCACGGCCCCGCCGATCCCCGACGGGGCGGACTTCAGACATGCGGACGTCCGCGACGCGGCGGCCGTCGCCGAGGCCCTGAGGGGTGTGGACGCCGTCTGCCACCAGGCAGCGATGGTGGGGCTCGGCAAGGACTTCGCCGACGCCCCTGCCTACGTGGGCTGCAACGATCTGGGCACCGCGGTGCTGCTGGCCGGCATGGCCGAGGCCGGGGTACGGCGTCTGGTGCTGGCGAGTTCGATGGTCGTCTACGGAGAGGGGCGGTACGAGTGCCCGACGCACGGTGGTGTGGGGCCGGGACCGCGCAGGGTGGCCGACCTGGAGGCGGCACGCTTCGAACCGCCCTGCCCGAGGTGCGGTGAGCCGCTGGTCCCGGGCCTGGTGGCCGAGGACGCCCCGCTCGATCCGCGCAACGTCTACGCCACCACCAAGCTCGCGCAGGAGCACCTCGCCTCCGCGTGGGCGCGCGCCGTCGGGGGGCGGGTGGTCGCGTTGCGGTACCACAACGTGTACGGCCCCGGGATGCCTCGGGACACCCCCTACGCGGGTGTCGCCTCGCTGTTCAGGTCCGCGCTGGAGCGTGGTGAGGCGCCGCGCGTGTTCGAGGACGGTGGCCAGCGTCGGGACTTCGTCCATGTACGGGACATCACCGGGGCCAACGTCGCGGCCCTGGGCGGTCTGCCCGGCCTGCCGGAGGGGACCGCGCGGGCGTACAACGTCGGCAGCGGCGAACCGCACACGGTGGGGGAGATGGCCGCCGCTCTGGCCGACGCGCACGGCGGGCGAGCACCGGTCGTGACGGGGGAGTACCGGCTCGGCGACGTCCGCCACATCACCGCCTCCTCGGATCGACTGCGCGAGGAACTGGGCTGGAAGCCGCAGGTCGCCTTCCTGGAGGGAATGAGGGAGTTCGCGACGGCCCCGCTGCGGGCCGGATGACGTCTTCCGTCCGCCGGGTCTCGGTGGCCACGACAACCCGGCAGCGGCCGGGTTCATTCCGTGTTCGTTCCGTACCCGTTTCGGCCGCACCGGTGCTGTTCGGCGACCCATTCGCAGCTGAGGCCTCGTCGTTCGGGCTGCGCTCGAGCGCGGAAGTCCAGCCGCACGCCCCGGCGGCCAGGGCCGTCATCAGACGTCCCGGGCCGCAGGCGCGGCGCCGGCGCCGCGAACCGGAACCCGACCTGGCGGTGGACGGGCGAGGGCAGCCCGTTCGTCGAACTGCACCGCCCACAGCCCGCGCGTCACCACGAGCACGCCACGGTCACCGGAAGGCCCGAACACCCATGAGCGACATCGCCGCCCCTCGCCGGCACCCCTCCCGGCCGCTGCCGAGTCCGGCCGCCGCACCTACGAACCGCATATCGGCGCGCATCAGCGTCATCGTCACCGCGGTCCTCCTCGCCGCACTGACGGCCGTCGTCTTCGACACCGTTCGCGCCGGCGACAGCACCGGCGACCCCGGCCGCCTGCTGGCCGGCTACGCCGTCGCCTGGACGCTGTTCGCCGCCGCGGTATGGGCCGTACGCAGGGCCCCGACGCGCGCGGCGACCGGGCTGGTACTGGCCGGTGCGGGCGCCGTGGCGCTCGCCGCGCTCGCCGCGCCGCCCCGTACCAGCAACGACATGTTCCGCTACGCATGGGACGGCCGGGTCCAGGCCGCCGGCATCTCCCCGTACGCCCATCCACCGGCCGCACCCGAACTCGCCACGTTGCGCGACGACTGGCTTTTCCCCACCGAAGGAGCCTGCCGGGGCTGGGGACTGACCCATACGGACAGCGGCCTGTGTGTCCGCATCAACCGCCCCACCGTCCCCACCATCTATCCGCCGGTCGCCGAGGGCTGGTTCTTCGCCGTGCACGCCCTCTCACCGTCCGACGGCCGTCACAAGCCGCACCAAGTCGGCGGCGCCGTCCTGGCGTTCGGCACGACCATCGCCCTGCTCACCGTGGGGCGCCGACGCGGCGACCCCCGCCGGGCCCCGGCCCGTGCCGCCCTGTGGGGATGGTGTCCGGCCGTCCCCTTCGAGGCGGTCAACAACGCCCACATCGACGCCCTCGGCGTCCTGCTCACGGTGCTGGCCCTCGGCACCGTCGCCACGGGGGCCCGCCGGGGTGCGCTCCTCGGCGCCGCGATCGCCGTCAAACTGCTGCCCGTTCTGGTGCTGCCGGGTGCCCTGTCCGGACAGCGCAGTCCCGCCCGGGTGGCACGCGTGGTGTCGGCCTCGCTCGCTGTGGTCGCGATCGCCTACCTGCCCTACGTCATCGCCTCCGGCGCGGGAGTCCTGGGCTACCTGCCCGGCTATCTCCAGGAGGAGGGCTACGAGCCCGGTGACGTGCACCGCTTCGCCCTGCTACGGCTGTTGCTGCCGGACACCGCCGCGGGGGCGACGGTCATCGTGCTGCTCGTGCTGACGGCCCTGTACGTGTGGTGGTGCGGGGATCCCGCCCGCCCCTGGCGCGGCGCGCTGCTGCTGACGGGCACCGCTTTGCTGCTGGTCTCGCCCAACTACCCGTGGTACTCGCTGCTTCTGGTCGGTCTCGTCGCGCTCGACGGCCGCTGGGAGTGGCTGACGGTCACCATGGCCGGCACCGTCCTCTACCTCGGCGGCCGGCTGCTGCACGGCTTCCCCCTCCAGGCGTGGGCGTACGGCGCAGCCGCCGTGTGCGTCGCGCTCGGGGCCTGCCTGCGCACCGCCCCGGCACGGGAGTTCCTGGAGCGACGCCGCGGCCGGTCCCCAGGGTGCACCTGACGCGACCAGCGGTGGCCGGCGTCCTGTCGGCGGAATGCTGTGCGCCGGGCGGCGCACCCGACCAGCACGAGGCCGCTTCCCGGGGACCCGTCGGCCCTGGGTCGACCGGACGTCAACGCCCCATGGGACAGCCGTGCTTCGGCGACGGCGTCAACGGCCATAGCGGTTACGCCCGGTCCGGACCACCGGCGCCGTACCGCTCGATCAGCTGGTCGGCGAGCGTATCGAGGTCCTCCCCGATGTAGTCGGGTTGCGGGCCGACGTCGAGTGGCGCGTTGCCCTCCCGAAGGATGAGCGCGGCCTGCCATCCGGCCGCCGCGGCGCCGATGGTGTCCCAGACGTGGCATGCGACCATGCAGATGTCGCCGGAGTCGACCTCGAGTGCGGCGGACACCGATCGGTAGGCCTCCAAAGCCGGCTTGTGGCGTCGCGCGGTCTCGACGCTGAAGCAGCGCTCGAACAGATCGATCAAACCCGCCTGCTCCAGTTGCCGCTCGGAGGCCTCCATCGTGTTGTTGGTGAGCGTGAACAGCCGGAAGCCATGGTCGCGGAGCCGGCGCAGGGCCGCTGAGACCTCAGGATGGGGCGGCATGGTCGCGAACCGATCCGTGAGCTCGGCAGCGTCGGCATCACTGATCGTGATGTCTCGCGTGGCGGCGAGCATCCGGAGTACGGCACCGCCGATGTCGGTGAACGGAACGTACACTCCGCTGAGCGTGAGCGCCTCGGAGTAGGTGACCAGGTGGGCGAACCACAGGCGCATCGCGGTGGGTTCGTCGAAGATCCTGTCAAAGGTGGGGCCGAGTACGTCCAGGTTCAGCAGCGTCTCGTTGACGTCGAAAACTACGATCGGTCGCTCAGACATGAGTGGGCTCTCGTCCATCCGCGGGGCAGGAGACGTCGACCGCCGCCGACACCGTTGGGGTGGCCGGTCCAGGCGCCCAGGGAGGGCGCGGCCCTACCAGAGTCCCCGGCACAGCGTCATCGACGGCATCGACAGTATGCGGTGTCACCGATGCGATGGGGGTCCGTACACGCGAGCGCCACGCATCTCCGTGCCGTGTCACCGACCTCAGGGCCCTCGTCGACGCCCGTCCGGCATCACATCGTCTGCACCTTGGATGCGTGGGGAACAGCGGCTTTGGGCGGCATCATCCCTGTTAACGTGCCCTGGTGCCCTCGGAGATACCGCGCCTGGTCGACGAACTCGTCACACAGATGGAGTCCGGTTCGGCTCCCGCCTACCGAACCGCGATGAAGCGGCTTGCGGACACCGCTCGGGCGGGAGGCCCCGAGAGCCTGACCGCCGCCGTGGAAGCCCTGGCCCCCTTGCTGCCGGGGCTCGGCGGAGACTTCGCCATGACCGCGGTTCTGGCGGGGGCCTGCGTCGAGTGGGGGGCGTCCCCCATGGCTCTCGCCGAGGTGCTGCCGCGGCGCGCCTCGGAAGCCATGATGCTCAACGAGGTGGTGCCGGAGTTTTGGGACAAGGCAGCACGCGGGCGGCCGCTTCCCGAGCCGGTGAGCGCCGGCTACCACGAACTGGCGCGGACACTGACCAGACTGACCCGGTGGCGCCGGGGCGTGGACAAGAACACCATGACCCGGATCGCCATGTCCTGGTTCGACATGGAGGACTGGCTCAAAGCCCTGATCACCGTCATGGCGGACACGGATTTTCGTGCGGCCGTTCCTGGCGACGTCAAGGCAGAGTTGTGCGACCACGCTGCCGCGGTCGCGCACCGCTCCCAGCGAGCAGCCTGGGTCGGCGCGCTGGCGGCCGTTCTCGACGACGAGCCGCTGGTCGTCATCGACTCCCGTACACGCCGCGGATACGCCCTCACGATGAGCGGCGTCGGGGACAACGGCCAATTGCACATCCTCCTGGCGGACCGGCTCGTCGGGGATCCCGGCCGAGGCCTGGTCGCCGGGGATCGCCCGGCGCGGTCCTGGGTCGAGGCGGCGACCGACGGTGACCCGCACCTCGGTCCCGGCGACCCGGCGACCCGCGCCTTCCGTCTCTTCGACGGTCACGGGACCTACGTCAGTCCGGAAGGTGTGCCTGCCGACATCGAACCCCTCGACGGCACCCGCGTCCTCGTCCTGCACCCGCCGAACGGCAACTACGCCCTGGGTATTGGTCGAGTGTTCGAGCACATGACGCCGGCACTGCGTCTCGACCGCATCCTGGCAGCGGACGAGACGCAGCACTGGCTCGCCCGGCTGGCTCCCGCCGTTGAGAACGACCTGATGGCCGATTAGCGACTGCGGTGCTTCCAGCCTCGGAGACAGCTGGCACGCGTCCGGCACGACCGTGTCGTCTCGCGTTCGCGGCTGGGCGGTCATCGAGGTCCCGTGGGCCGTCGGCCGGCCGTTGACGGCCGTTGGCGCTCGGCAGCGGTCGTGATGGTTGCTGTACGTGACGCCGTCGGCCCGGCTCCCATGAGGTCACACACGCCCGACCAGCCGCTCGCCGGCGTGGATGCCGGCCCGCTCCTTGATGCTTGTGGTCGCTCGAAGTGCTCGTTCGGGTGCGTACCTCGTGCAGGTTCTGGCCGAGATGACGAGGCTTGACCTCGCGATGTGTCTCCTCGTGAAGGTGAGAGAACATGCCGACGTACGTCACCTTGCTGAGCTGGACCGATCAGGGGGTCCGAAACTACAAGGACACCGCGAAGCGCGCCGAGACCTTCGGCTCAGCGGTGCAGAGGCTCGGGGCGAAGCTCCTGAGTATCTACTGGACCGTCGGTCCCTACGACCTCGTGGCCGTCGTCGAGGCGCCCGACGACGAAACTGCCACAGCAGCACTCCTGCAACTCGGTGGGGTGGGCAACGTCCGTTCCACGACCCTGCGGGCCTTCGACCGAGAGGAGATGGAGCGCATCATCGCCAAGGCGGCCGGCTGACGACCACCGCACAGCGCAGGCGATGGCGTCCGGCGAGTCGGTGCTCGAGGATGTACACGCCGACATCGGCGACTGGACCGTCGCCGAGATCACGGACGCCGGTACCCGAGTGGGATACGTCGCCGTGGTCGTGGCCGACGACGACGGCGCGCTTGTGTGCCGTATCCGCGCCTCCGCGTCGACGCGCTCCACACCGGCCGGGGGCACGAGCAGGCAGCCCGTGACTGGGCCGAGGCATGGCGTGTGGAGCGCGGTGCACGCCGGGCGGCCGAGGCACGACGGAACCGCCGACCCGCTGCACGGTCGGGAAGGTGGCTGTCAGAGGCCGCAAGGACAGCCGGGAGGTCTATGAGGCCACTCGCAGCCGCTCGGGAAGCACTGCCGTTTCCTATAGGTTCGATCACGTCCCGTTGGAGGACGGGTTTGGACCTACGCGTGAGGGAGCTCGCATGGCCTCCATCCACCACACCACCATGACGCCCACCAAGCTCGAGTTGCTCACCGAGTGGCTGCCGAAGCAGAGCTGGTACGCGGGCAACGCAGAAGCGCCGGAACTGCTCAAGGCCGGTGGGTTCCGTCTGGACGACCCGGGGGGCGCGGTCGGGATCGAGTTCATGGTCGTGGGGGACGCCACCGCCCAAGAGCCGGTGGCGTATCTGGTGCCCATGGGCTACCGCGGTGCGGCGCTGGAGGGCGTCCCCGGCGAGGCACTGATCGGCACCTCGGAGCATGGGGTGCTCGGGACCCGGTGGATCTACGACGGCGTCCATGACCCGGTGGTGATGGCGCAGTTGCGCGCGCTCCTGCGCGGTGAGGCGATGCCGCAGCACCAGAGCAAAAGTGACACCCCTGACCCGACCGTCACTGTGCACGGCACTGGCCCTGACGACGGGCTTGACGTTCACGTCAACCGCGTCCTGCGGCCGGCGGAGGCTGCGCAGAGGTCGTCCGGACGCCTCGTCGCCGGATGGACCTGGCCAGACGGAACGGCTGCACAGGGTGTACTCGCGGCCGTGGTGCCACGGTAAGAGGTCGCGCGGACAGTGGGCGTGCGGTCATGGCCGGTGGTTCGGGCAGTGTTCGACGGGCCAACGCCGACCGGTCCGAAGGGGTGCATTCTTGCCTTTGTGTGCGAGGCAGCCGTGCTCGCCGCCTCCGCCACGGGACGGCGAGAACTGCACCGCCTGAGCCCTGCACCTGTGATGCCCATGGCCGAGCAGCAACCCGCGAGGCTTGCTCTGCCCCGACTTACCTCGTTTTCGGGAACCGTTCTCCGCCCCCTGACGTCATGGGAGGCGATCAGGAGGGGTGAGCATGCAGGGGGATCCGCCTTGGTGGGGCATCATCGTCATCTCAGTGGCAGCGACCGTGATTCTGGGCGCCCTGTTTCTCTCCACCCTCGCTGTCGTGGTCCTGAGCGCGAGGTGGCTTCGGCGAAGGTGGCGGCGTCGGCATGGCTGAGTTCCCCGCCTCGGCGACTGGGCGTCCTTGTGAAGACGCCGTATGTGGATGCCCGGCGCAGGGGAGGTCAGGTGCAGCGCAGCAGGACCATGAACCCGTAGTCCATGTGGAGCTGCTGGTGGCAGTGGAACAGGGACAGTCCCGGTTGGTCGGCGGTGAAGTCGAAGGCGAGGGCCTGGTAGCCGCCGAGCATGACGACGTCCTTGCGCAGGCCATGGGTGGAGGTGCCGGCGATATGGGTGACCTCGAAGGTGTGGCGATGCAGGTGGAGGGGGTGGATGTCGTCGGTGGCGTTGCGAAACCGCAGCCGGTATCGCTTGCCGCGCACGACATCCATCACCGGCTCGTCGAAGTCCATGTTGAAGGGGACTCCGTTGAGGGTCCAGATGTTGTAGCCCTTGTCGGCTGCGTTCTGCTTCTCGATCAGTAGGTCGATCGTGTGGTCAGGTTGCCGGGTGGTGGCGCCGGAATGGGCGAAGGCGCGGTAGTCCCACCTGAATGCGGGTGGTGCGATCCATTTCGGGGAACCGCTGCGGCCGGCGTACTCCACCACGGTGCCCATGCCGGCGTTCCGGTCGTCGTCGGACAGGTCTCCCAGCACCCACACACCCGGATGGTTCATCTCCACCAGGGCCGAGACGCGTTCGGCGGTGCCGATCCACAGCACCGGCACGTCGGCCCGGCGGGGTACCGGGTTGCCGTCGAGCGCGACCACTTTGAAGGTGTGGCCGGGTAGGGCAAGACTGCGGATTTCGGTGGCGCTGGCGTTGAGGATGTGGAACAGCACACGCTGTCCGGCCTTGACTTTGATCGGCTCGCCGTGGCCGAGTTTGCGGCCATTGATACTGAAGGCCCGGTAGCCGACTTCATAGCCGTGCGGCAACCCCCGGGCCAGCGACTCGGCCATCGCCTTCTCGCCATCGCTCTTCAAGTCCGCCACGGGGGAGCCGGCCAGGAAGTTCTGGGCCGTGTCCCCGCCTTGGCTGAGGGAGGGCTCGAACTCCTTCAGCGTCAGGAACACTTCCTGGTCGTAGGCCCCGGGGTCGGCTTTCGGCTCGATATAGACCGGGCCTGCCTGACCGGTGTACGTGCTCCGGGCCAGATCACCACGCGCTGCCACATGGGTGTGGTAGAAGCGGAAACCGGCAGGTCCGGGGGTGAACGACAGGCGCCGCATCCCGTGTGCGGGAATGAACGGGGTGCCCTCCTCGGAAGCGCCGTCCACTTCGGCGGGGACAAATTGGCCGTGCCAGTGCAACAGCTCGGGGACTCCGGTGTCGTTGTGGACGTCGACCACGACCGGGCGGCCTTCTTTGAACCGCAGGAGCGGACCGGGGAACTGTCCGTTGTACGTCGTGGTGGAGACGATCGTGTCAGGCGCGAGCTCGACGCGACCGGTTGCGATCCGCACCGTGTAATCCGCTTTTCCTCCGGGAGCAGCCGCTCCGGACGTCTCCCAGGAGTCGCAGGCGGCCAGTGCACTGGCACCCGCCCCGGCCAACAGGGAAACGCCACCCAGTTTGAGGGCGTCGCGACGAGAGATCGGCACGGCTCTGCTCCCTTCCCCGGTCGCCAGTCAACCGCGGCGGATACGGGTCGGTTACATATGCTCGGAAACCCGGCTATGTATGGCTGAATCGCTACAGCGAACAAATGTAGCCGGACGGCGCACCAGATCCCGCGTGGACGCGACGGCGCCGACCGGCACAAGGGCCTGGCGGTTTGCAGCGCCCACTCCACCGAGCCCGCCGACGACGTGCTCACCTCTGACGGCGTGTCACAGAACCGGACTATGCCCGGTCGAAGGGGCGAGGCCGTCTCGCGGTCCTGATTCTGCGCGCGCAGGACAGATTCGCCCAGTTCGCAGGGAGACGACGGGCACGGCACGACGCCGCGCAGTACCCGTGGTGCGGCCTGAGCACGGCCGTGGATCGGGCCGCATCAGACGTTTTCTCCACGCCGCCGGACCCGGACGGCCTTGGCGAGTTCCTCGACCAGGCAGCCGACTTGGCGGGCAGGGCGATGGGGCGAGGGCATCGTCGGTACCGCTGGACCTGTGTCCGGTGTGGTGTCACCGGGTGGTCGGCTTCTGAGGCCTGTCGTTTCCGTCCGGCGTGGTCTGATGGTCGCTTGCCTCGGCCCAGCGCTGCGGGCCGGGAGCGGGGCCCTGGTCCGCTGCAGATCCGTCGGGGAGACCGCAGCCCGCCAGGTCGGCCAGGCGCAGCGACGGTCGCGCGGCCAGCGGGTCGGCAGCCGCCATTGCGACCAGGAACGGCTCGCCGGCCAGCGTCTCGAAGTCCAAGCCGCGGCGTGGGCTCGCCGGCGTGCTGAGCCCGCCGCCCGGCGGCGCTGATCGCGTCGAGCGCGGTCCGCGCGTCCCGCAGCAGGACTTCACCGGCAGGCGTGACCGTGACCTGGCGCGTGGTGCGCTTGAGTAGCAGCACACCGAGCTGACGCTCCAGCTCCCGGATCGCGCGGGACAGCGGCGGCTGCGCCATGCCGAGCCGCTCGGCCGCGCGCCCGAAGTGCAGTTCTTTCGCGACTGCGACGAAGTACCGGAGCTGCCGCGCCTCCACTCGGACGGCAACGCCCGAGCCGATGTACCGTGCCGGTTCGTCGTCACGATGCTGTGTGCGCCGGGCCAGCCGATGCTCACGCTGGTCGACGAGGAGGAGCTGGCCCAGCGGGCCCACCTGCGTGCTTCGCGCCCCGCGAACTGACCTGCGGCCTTCTGCCCACGAGGTCGGCGCCGACCGAAGCAGACGCTCTCGCTGGAGGGCACAAGAGGCATGAGCGCCATTGCCGTCGGGTTCTCTCTGCTGGCAAGTGATGCCGGCGGTGCTGCGGGCCTTCGGAGATTCGCCGTCGCCCGGCGAACGACGGCTTTGACGTGGCGCGGGCGTTCCTCGGCACGCCAATGTCCAACTGTCGTTGGTGGCTGAACAGACCTGGGAGTTCGCCGAAGACGCTGCCTTCTGATCACGGCCGCCTCCGGTTTTGCACGGTCACGGCCCACCGCGTCCGAGTCGGGCCCGCCCTGTCGCCCGCACCGGTGGGGCGGGCTCGCCGGGCCCCGCCCAGCAGTCCGGCCCACCACCCTGGCGCGGCCAGACCTCCGGACCACCACCGTGCCACTCGATCAGGTCCGATTCGGCCACGTCAAGCTCGTCCCCACCCACCAGCCCGGTGTATCGGAGGTACACCGTCAAGTCGTGCAGCGAATAAGCCGTGCCCAGGATCTCGCCATCGACGCATACGCAGCGGCCGCCAGATCCGCAGGGCGCGTCCACGATCACGCAATGCTCGACCATGAGCTCAGCCTCTCCCAGCCAAAACCCGACCGCATTCCGAGGTGTGATCTGGGGCGGGCGGGCTTTCCGCTGACCGACGGGACCGACGGCCGTGACGGGCCAGAGTGTGATGCCGGCGCCGACCCGGGTGTCTTTCCCTCATTACGTAACCGGGGGAGCCGATCACCATCGGTCACGGCTGCGGCCGGGCTCGAAGCGCCGGGGTCGACGGCGACGGCCCGTGGGAGCCGTATCGCCTGTATCCGGCCCTCGGTGGGTTGCTGCAGTGGGCGAGCACCGAGCAGAGGACGTCTTTCTACTGGCTCACGGCGGGCTCCGACCCTGATCGGTGGCCCATCCTCGTCACGGATGACGCCCACACCAGGTGGGACCGCTTCGACGGTTCGACCGCGGAGTTCATCTACCGCCTGCTCACCGACCCGCTGTACCCCTGCTCGCTACTTCGACAGCCACTGGGTCATGACCTACGAGATCCCGAACCGGGCAAACGATCAATGACGTTGCCTGGCAACCGTTTTGTGACTCCGATCCGGCATCCGCGTCTTTGACGAAACGTCACAAATCGCCTGTTGCCCGTGACTTATGCGGCAAGGCGCTCCGCGAGTTCCTTGGCCTTGGTGGTTGCGTCCCTGATGGCGCGCTCACGGGAAGCTTCGTAGAGGGGGATCAGTCCGGACATGACCGGGTTGCGGGGAGCCATGGTGAGTTCCGGGACGATGAAATCGACGTCCAGGCCGAGGCTGCCCTTGAGGACGGCCTCGAGGTAGTTCTGTACGAAGTCATAGCCCTCCCGCGGGGTGCCCGGACCGTAGGCGCCGCCGCGGCTGGCGATGACGGTGACTGGGGTGCCCTGGGCGGAGGGGGCCTCGCCTGTGGTGCGGCCGAGCATGATCACGTTGTCCAGCCACGCCTTGAGGGTCGAGGGGATCGAGTAGTTGTACATCGGGGCGCCGATCAGGACGGCGTCCGCCTGCTCCAGTTCCTCGATGAGTTGCACGCGCGCGGTGAAGGCGGCGGACTGCTCCGGGGTGTGCTCGGTCGGGGCGGCGAAACCGGCGGTGTGGGCATCGGCGGTGATGTGCGGAACTGGGTCGGCGGCCAGGTCGCGGTAGATCACCCTGCCTGACGGGTGCTGTTCCTCCCAGGTCCTGCGGAAGGCGTCCGCGACCGAACGGGACGAGGATGCCGCGTCCGGGAACACGGACGAGTCGATGTGCAGCAACGTGACCATGGGGTTTCTCCATAGGGCGGGCCCGAGGCGGGGAGCCGGGGGCTGGGGACTCATACTCCGCGACAGTTCTACATGAGATTGTATTGAATGATACTATAACGGATGCAACGGAGTCTGACGTCGAGTGCACGGGAGGTCGGTGATCATGGACGTCTATGAGGCGGTCACCAGTCGGCGGGCGGTGCGCGGGTTCACCGACAGGCCGGTCCGGAGAGGGGCGCTGGAGCGTGTGCTGTCCGCCGCGGCTTGGGCGCCGTCCGCATCGAACCTGCAGCCGTGGCACACCTATGTGCTCACCCGCGGTCCGCTGGCCGAGCTCAAGAAGCGCACCGCCGAGCGCCTGGCCGCGGGCGACCCCTGGGACGAACCGGAGTACGAGCAGTACCCGCCCGCACTGAAGTCCCCGTACCGCGAACGCCGATCCGCCTTCGGCGAGCAGCGCTACGGCGCACTCGGTATCGCGCGCGAGGACCTGGAGGCGCGCCAAAGGGCTGCTTCCGCGAACTGGGACTGCTTCGGCGCGCCCGCTGCCCTGTTCTGCTACATCGATCGCGACATGGGCCCGGCCCAATGGTCCGACGTCGGCATGTATCTGCAGACCGTCATGCTGCTGCTCCGCGCCGAAGGGCTGCACAGCTGCACGCAGATGGCTTGGGCGAAGTACCGCAGGACCGTCGCGGAGGTCCTGTCGCCCCCGGACGAGCTCATCCTCTTCTGTGGCATGTCCATCGGCTACGAGGACTGCACGGTGGGTTATGCCCGTACGGGCCGGGCGCCGCTCGACGAGACGGTCACGTTCGTCGACACAGCGGACACCGCACGCCGATCTTGCTCCGCGGAGGTGACGGCAGGGGTGTGCTCGACCTCACCGCTTCACGCTCCAGGGAGCAGAACCACCGTTCTCGCGAGGCGCCAGGCACCTCGCGGCCGACGGGTGCGGGGTGTTGTCACGCGTCTCAGTGACGCCTTCACCAGACGCGTCCGGCGGTTGGTGTCACAGATCGGGTTGCCGACCGGTCGTGGTTGAGAAGCCAATCCGATTCCGTGCCGTAGTGAGCAGGGTGGATCATGAGGATTACTTGGGGCCGGGGACCGGTCCCATGATCTCGCTCGGGCTCCAGTGAGGGCGACTTGCCGAATGGTCGTGGCTACGAGAGGTGTCGAACCATGACGGGCGACAACGCGATGCGTTCCCCGTCATCGAGCCGGCCGCCCGAGGAGCCCATGTCGACGGGCCTGCACGCCCTTCCTCGTCCCGTGGCCGCGGTGGTGGGCGCCGGTGGCGTGCTCGGAGCGGCACATGTCGGCGTCGGGCACGCGCTGGAGGAGCGCGGATTCGTTCCGGACTTGATCGTCGGAAGCTCGGTGGGCGCCCTTGTCGGGGCCGTCGCAGCCGCCCACCCCGACGGGTCCGCGCCATGGTTGGACCGCGTGTGGACCCAGCTGCGCCGCCGTGAGGTGTTTCCGCTCGGCTACCTGCCCTCACGGGCCAGTATCTTCACCGACCGCGGCCTGCGTCGCCTGATCGCCCGGTCGGGGCTGCCGTCTCGGATGGAGGAGCTGGCCGTCCCGTTCACCGCGGTGGCCATGGACCTGGTCACCGGCGCTCCGGCGTTGCTCGACCACGGAGACCTCGAGTCCGCACTTCTGGCCAGCGCCGCCGTGCCCGGGGTCCTGCCCCCGGTGGACCGCGGGGGCAGGACTCTCGTCGACGGCGGGGTGATCGCCTACGTCCCGGTCCTGGCGGCCCGGCAGGCCGGGGCGGCCAGCATGGTGGTGCTGTCGACCGGGCCGCAGGGCTCGCCGTTGCCCGCCACTGTTCCGCGCCGACGGGCCGGCGCGATCGCCGGCCGGGCCGGACTGTTGCTGATACGCCATCAGATCGAGCGTGATCTGCACGAGGTGTCCCAGCACATCCCGACCGTCGTGCTCCCGACCGGTATCGATGCCTGGCCCTCCCCGTGGGACTTCGGCCATTCCCAGCGGCTGATCAGCACTGCGTCCCGCACGGCGGGACGGTTCCTCGACGGGCTGCACATCAGTGGTCCGGGCCTGTATCGCGGTGACCATCCTCCTCCGGCGGCGGCGGATGGACCGGGCGATGGGTCGACGTCCCCCGTATCGGGGGTCGCCCGGTTAGTATGATCGCGTTCCTCGACATCGCCATGCACGGGCGCGCTACCTGGACGGCATCGGCAAACGCCGCGGCCGCGACAGCCGGGATGGCGGCCAGCTGGTCAAGGCCTTGATCGCAAGAGCGCCGGAGCTGCGGGTGCTGGGACAGGTGCTGCCCTACTCACCACTGGCCGATCCGCTTGCCGAGCGGCCGGTGTGGGCGTGGCTGCGAGCGACCGGGTCGAGCGAGTCGGTACCTGGATGTTCCCTCAGCGCTGGTGGCTGTTCCGAGGCGGCGAATGGAACCGGGCCGGTCGAGCCGGGAAGATCACCGTGCACCGACTCGACCCGGCAACACACGTCGGGCCGTGCAGCTACATCAGCACAACGGCTCAGTTGCCCGACGGGCGCAGCCACCTTGACCGCACCGCCGACACCGTGATCGCGCTCATCCGCGCCCACTACAGGGCGACCGTGGCGACAGATGACCGGTTGCGGTGAGGCCTGGGACAGAGCGCGAAGTGCGGGGCCGGGGTACGGCTTGACGGTGTCTTGCCCTCCCGGCCGCTGGGCCCCACCCGCTTTCCCTACGTCTACGTGGACGCGACGTACCGCAAGACTCGCATGAACCACCAGTTCGTGTTCCAGGCCGTGGTCATCGCCACCGGCATGACCGAGGTCGCCGCCACCGTCTCGGCACAGTCCCCAAGCAGCCGGCGAAGGTGTGACATACCGATGTTTCGCCGGTCTTTGCGGGTCCGAGCCGCGGCCGGATGCACACCATGAAGAAGGGGCTTCCCGGCCCGGCCGTGCGCCGATGGCCGGGAAACCCCTCAGTGGAACAACGTGGGACGGTCCTCCGGTCAGAGACCGGCAGGCTGGTCCTGTTGAATGGCCTTGGCCCCGGCGACCGTGTTCAGATGCGACTGTGAGTCGCGCTCGGTCGACAACGGTCCCGAGACGCTGAAGTAGCGTCGCCCGGCGACGAGCAGTTCCTCCGCGGGGAACTTCGTGATCACCTCGCACCCGTCCGCGGTCACCACGAGCTCCTCCTCGATCCGGGCCGCGCCCCAGCCGTCCTTCGACGGCCAGTACGTCTCCAGCGCGAACACCATGCCCTCCTCGATCACCTCGGGGTGCTCAAGGGAGACCAGCCTGGAGAACACCGGCTTCTCCCAGATCGACAACCCGACGCCATGACCGTACTGAAGCGCGAAGGCCGCCTCCTCGTCGGGGAAGCCGAATTCCTGCGCCGTCGGCCACACCGACACGATGTCCGCGGTCGTGGCGCCGGGCCGGACGAGGCTGATCGCTTCGTCCATGTACTCACGGCACCGCGTGTAGGCGTCGCGTTGGGCGGACGAGGCACTGCCGACGGCGAACGTCCGGTAGTAGCAGGTGCGGTAGCCGTTGTAGCTGTGCAGGATGTCGAAGAACGCCGGATCCCCGGGCCGTACGATGCGGTCCGAGAAGACATGGGGGTGGGGCGCGCACCGCTCCCCGGAGATGGCGTTGACACCTTCGACGAACTCCGAGCCGAGGTCGTAGAGAGTCTTGGCCACCACACCCACGCACTCGTTCTCACGCACACCCGGCCGGAGGAACTCGTAGAGGTTCTCGTAGGCGGCGTCGACCATCGAGCAGGCGTGGGTGAGCAGGTGGATCTCGTCGCGTGTCTTGATACGCCTGGCCTCCAGGAACACCTGCTGGCCGTCGACCACCGTGATGCCCGCGTTCTGGAGGGCCGTCAGGACCGGGAGCTCGATGACGTCGACGCCGAGCGGCTCGCCCAGGAGTCCATAGAGCTCCAGCTCGCGCTTGATCTTCTGGGCGACGGAGTCGGCCATACCGACCAGAGGGTTGATGGCGCCGCGCAATGTCGAGATGCCGGCGCGGGCGCCACTCGGGTTGCGGGCATCGGCTCCGTGGTGGGGTCCGTGCGGATCACCGTCCGAGTGGGCCTTCGAGTAGTCCAGCCAGGGGTTGTACAGCTGGTGGTGCTTGGCTGCCGAACCGAAGTCCCAGACGATCGGCTCACCTCCCCTGACCAGCAGTGAGAACCGGATCATCTTGTCGATTCCCCATGTGCCGATGTGGGTCGACGTCATGTAACGGATGTTGGAGAAGTCGAAGGCCAGGACGGCACCGACGTCGGACTGCTCCAGCGACGCGCGGAGGCGGGCCAGCCGTTCGTCGCGGAGCCTGTTCATGTCGATGCGGGTTTCCCAGTCGACCGCGTTCGGCCCAAACGTCGGAATCGCCATCACAAGTCCTTTGCCAAGCGGACAGCTGCGGGTAAGGGGGTAGCACGCGCGCCGAGTACGTCTCGCGTCCGGTGTCGTGCCGAGGTGCGCTGTTCAGTACTGCTGTTCAGTAGTACTGAACACCCAAGGATGTGCTACGTCAACTGGCCTGCGGAGTAGATTTGTTATTCAAGGCCCTTCAGACTTCCGTGCAGTGTCACTGAACGGAAGCATGGAACTTCGCTTCGGCCTATCGGGCTCGCTTCACGAACGTCACCTCGACGGAGGTGCCGGCGCGCGCCGGGCCGAGGACCACGACCGTACGGTCCTGGCGCACTCGGATCCCGCAGTAGCGTCTGTCCACGTACCCGAAATAGCACCCGGGCGCGGGGCGCGCGAACCTGGACGAGATCAGCAACTGGCCCTCGTCGCCGACGACTGCGGGCAGGGTGAGGGCGGCTCCCAGCAGCTCGGCGGCCAATTCGATGTCGCCGTCGAAGATCAGCCGGCGGATGCGCGTCGAAGAGATCGGCTCTCCGGCCGCGCCCCGAGTGACGAGCGGGACGACCCGGGTGCTCAGTTCGGGATACCGATCGAAGGTGGCCGCCGTCCCGGCGCCGCGGGCACCGAACCGAAAGCCCTGGCCGACACTCACGAATTCCGCATGGAGCCGGTCGAGCAGGACACCTTCGACGAAGTCCTCGGCCGGGACTCGCGACCAGGCGTGGTCGAACGGAACGATCGCCACCCGTCGGATCCCCAACGAGCCGAGCCTCCTGAGCTTTTGGCGCCGATCGCTCAGTAGGTTCGGCACATGGCGCGGCTGAAGGACCTGCATCGGGTGGGGGTCGAAGGTGAGCACTGTGTCGCACCCCTGGAGGACCTGTCGGTGACCGAGGTGAACCCCGTCGAAGGTGCCGATCGCGACTTTGGCGTGCGAACCGGTTCCCCCGGCGCGATGGCGACCACCGGCGCCTGGTCTTCCGTCGGGCACCTCAAGTTCGACAACCTCCATCACCCATTCCTCCTTCACCCTGAGATCAGGCTGAGCGCAGGGCAGTATGCGCCTCGCGCCGTTAGCAAGGGGGAAAGCGCGGGGCGGGGTACGGCGTCCGGGTGTGAAGCGCGCGTCAACCCGCGCTGTGGGGCGCGGCTTGGTCAGGCCGGCAGCGACGGTAGATGGGTGACGTTCGGAGGTGGCGGCGGTGCCTCGTGTGCGCGTTCGTCGCTGCGGCGCCCGACAACCACCCATACGGCCCGGCAGGGCTCGCTGAAGGGATTGCTCAGGCGATGGGGCGTCATCGAGTCGAACGTGACGGCGTCCCCGGGGGAGAGGTCGTAGCGGTCGAATCCGATCTGGACGGTGATGCGTCCCGAGACCACATACCCGTATTCCCGGCCCCCGTGGCGCATCATGTTGTCGGGGGCGCAGGAGGAACTGCCGGGCGCGTACTCGACGTGCAGGAAGTCGACGAGCGGATCCGACGCCTGCGTGAGGCGCTCCCAGACCACGCCGGGAAACTGGATCCGGGCCCGCGTGCTCGCCGGTTGCATCGGCGCCTCCACCGCGGGCCATTGCCCCGGGAGCCCGTCGCGGCCCCTGTCCCGCGTGCGGTCGAGAGGGGTCGCGCCCGGCGCCTTCGTCCCGCCGGCCGCGGCGTCGGTCACTCCCGCCGAGATCGGCTCCTTCACCATCAACTGGTCCAGTGAAAGGCCGAGGGCCTCGACGAGTGAATACAGCGTGCTGACGCTCGCATTCGCCTTGTTTCGCTCCAGTTGCGAGACGAAACTGGGTGAAACGCCGATCCTGCGGGCGAGTTCTCGCAGCGACATGCCCTGCGCCTCTCGGGCCGCACGGACTGTGGGTCCGATCATGTGAGCGGCCGAAGCGGACTGCGATGTTGATCTGTCGTTGGCGCTGCTCACGCCACCTCCGTGGGTCATGCGGTCCGCGCCTCGGCAGAAGCCCGCCGTGCGTGTTCAGTGTAATCGCACACCGCGGACAGGCGTGCGGACACCGAGGGACGGCGGGACTTGCCCGGTCGCGCCCGCCGGCCCGGCCACCGGCGGGCTGTCGTCATCAGCAGCGACCCGGCGGCGCTGGTCCACCGCCGAGGATCGCCGGCGCGGACATGGTCCCGTTCATGTCGTGTTCTCCTCGCCTTCGAGTTCGCCGGCACTCACACCAGGATCCGGAGGGGGTGTTCAAGCACGTTCACGAAAGCCTGCAGCCATTCGGCCGCGGTGGCGCCGTCCACCGCCCGGTGGTCGACGGCGAGAGTCAGCCGCAGAACGGACGCGACGGTGACCGCACCCTCCTGGACGACGGCCTCCTGCCGCACCGCGCCGACGGCCAGAATCGCGGCCTGTGGCGGATTGATGATCGCCGCGAAGTCCTCGGTGCCGTACATGCCGAGGTTGGTGATCGAGATCGTGCCGCCTTCCAGCTCGTCCTGCCGGAGTCTGCGCTCCTTCGCACGGGCGATCATGTCCTTGGTCGCCGTCGCGACACCACTCATCGACAGGGAGTCCACCCCGCGGACCACCGGCGTGACCAACCCGCCCTCGGTGGCAACGGCCACGGCGATGTCGACGTCCGAGAAGTGCCGGACGGAGGTGTCGTTCCACTGCACGTTCATCGCGGGAACGATCACGTGGGCGGAGGCGATCGCCTTGACGAGCATGTCGTTGATCGACACCTTCACGCCGAGGCCGGCGTTGATCTGCTGCCGCAGCTCGAGCAATGCGTCGACGCGAGCCCCGGCCCGTAGATAGAAGTGCGGCGTGTTCTGCTTGCTCTCCGTCAGCCGGCGGGCGATGGCCGCCCGCATCCGAGTGTTGGGCACGTCCACGAATCGCGGAGCCACCACCGGAGTACCGATGCTCTGGTTGTCGGCCGAGGCCTCGGCCGGCGACGTTCGCTCCGGCGCCGCCGACCCGGCGATGGCCGCTTCGATGTCGCGGCGCCGGATTCGTCCGTGCGGGCCGGTCCCGACCACCGCGTTCAGATCGACGCCGGACTCGCGGGCGAGACGTCGCGCCAGGGGGCTGGCGAAGACGCGCTCGCCCCTGTCGGGCGCCGCGTCGGTGGGCGCCGGTGCGACCGTGTCCGCCGGCGTCGCCGTGGCTGCCTGCTCCGGTGTCGACGTGGTGGGGTCAGGCGCCGGTGCTTGCCCGGCACCCAGCGACGCCAGCACGCCGTCCACTTCGGACGCCGGCTCGTCCGGTTTCCCCCACACGGCGATCGGGGCACCCACCTCCACCGTCGATCCCGCGTCCACCAGAAGCCGCAGGAGAACGCCGTCGTTCTCGGCCTCCACCTCGACCACGGCCTTCTCGGTCTCCACCGTGACGATCGGTTCCCCCGCCGCATATGGAGTGTTCAGCTCGACGTTCCAGGCTTGCAGGACCGCCTCCGGGGTGTTGGCGGCCACCTCGGGCATGCGCAGAATCTCAGCCATTGTTCTGCCCCCGCGAGAACTCGCGCAGCTTGGCGACGACTTCCTCCCTGGATGCGAAGGCGGCGCGCTCCAGCACCTTGCTGATGCTGGGTGACGCCTCACCACCTGTCACCCGCTCGATCGGGGCGTCGAGCCAGTCGAAGAGCCGGCGCTGCATCTCGTCCGCCAGCCAGCCGCCGTAGGAGGTGCCGACGGCGCCCTGCTCGGCGATGAGCACGTTGTTGGTCTTCCGGACCGACCGGGCGATCGTGTCCCAGTCCAGACTGGCCCGGTCCAGCCAGCGCAGGTCGATGACCTCGGCGTCCACCCCGACCTCTTCGACGGCCTCCAGGACGGCCGGTGTCATCGCCAGATAGGTCAGGATGGTCAGGGCCGCTCCCTCGCGGCGTACGGCGGCCTTGCCGACGGGAAGGCAGTGGTCGTAGTCGTCCGGCAGGCCGGGACCGGTCGAGTTGTACAGATCCACGTGTTCGAGAACGACGACCGGGTCGTCGCACGCCAGGGCCGTGTTCATCAGGCCGACGTAGTCGAACGGTGTCGACGGTGCGACGATGCGCCAGCCCGGTGCGGTCGCGAAGATGCCGGCCGGGTCCATCGAGTGTTGTGATCCGTACCCGGTACCCATGGCGACCTTGCTGCGCAGGACGAACGGCACCTTGCCCTCACCTCCGAACATATGGCGGGCCTTTCCGATCTGGTTGAACAACTGGTCCGCCGCCACCCACATGAAGTCGGCGTACATGAACTCGACGATCGGGCGGAACCGGCCGTCCAGGGCCAGTCCGCCGCCGAGGCCGGCGAACGCGTTCTCCGAGATCGGGGTCCCGATCACCCGGTCGGGGAACGCCTCGCTCAAGCCGCGGGTGGCGCCGTTGGTTCCGCCGTTGAGCCTGTGCACGTCCTCGCCCATCACGACGACGCGCGGATCGGTCTCCAGGCGGCGGCCCATCACGCCCGCGACGGCGCCGACGAACTTGACATCGGTCAGGGTGCCGGCGAAGTCCTCGGCGTCGGTGAACTCGATCCCGGCCAGCTCCGACAGGTCGCCGCGGACGCCTTCGTCGACGAACGCGGGATCCGGCCACTCCGAAGGAATGATGCGTCGCTCACCCGGCTTGCCGCCCGGGCGCGGTTCCAGGATGACGTCGCCGAGTTCCGACATCAGCGCCTTGGCGCGCTTGACCGTCTCCGCGACCGCCTTCTTGGTGAGGATTCTGCGCCGCACCAGGTGCCCCGCCAGGGTGTCGATCGGGTCGCGGGCCCGCCACTGGGCTTCCTCCTCCTTGGTGCGGTACCGGAACGCCGAGCCGGGGAAGGGCCCGTTCTGGTGGAAGTAGCGGTACACATCGGCTTCGATCAACGTCGGACCCTTGCCGCTGCGCATGTGCGCGAGGGCCTGCTGCGTCACGAGGTGCACGGCCAGCGGATCCATGCCGTCGACCTTCCAGCTCCGGATGCCGAAGCCCGGACCGCGGCCGGACAGCCGGGGTTCGCCGGTGACCTCGGACACATGGGTGGAGACGGCGTACAGGTTGTTCTCGACGAAGAAGCACATGGGCAGCGACCACGCCGCCGCCAGGTTGAGAGTCTCCAGCGTGGAACCGATGTTGATCGCGCCGTCGCCGAAGAAGGTGAAGGACACCGCGTCGGTGCCGGCGTTCTTGTGGGCCCACGCGGACCCGGCCGCGAGCGGCACCCCACCGCCGACGATCGCGTTGGTGCCGATCGCGCCGGCCTCGTGCCACTGGAGGTGCATGCTGCCGCCTCGACCGTGACTGAAGCCCTGGTCCAGTCCGCAGATTTCGCGCAGCGTACGCAGGAGCACGACCCGGACGTCCTCGGGGAACGGCTTCGTCGGGTCGATGCCCTTCGGGTGCAGATGGGCCAGCGCCTTGGCCAGGAACTGGTGATGGCCACGATGCGATCCGTTCACGGTGTCGTGGGACGTCAGCGTGAGGCACGCGCCGACAGCGCCGCCCTCCTGGCCGATGCTGGAGTGCGCGGGGCCGTGGATGAGCCCGTCCGCGGCCAGCTCCAGGACGTACTCCTCGAAAGTCCGGATCAGCACCAGTTGGCTGTACATCCCCGTCAGAAGGTCCGGAGCCGCGGCGTCCCAGTCGTCCTGGGTGACGACGAACTCCGACCACGCGGCGTTCGCTTCGAGTATGTGTTCGGCAGGCATCGCAAGCCCCCTTCAGTCGACCGGAGTGCACCGACCCTGCCACAAGATTGGATCCAATAACAAGACCCATCTCGACTTTTGGCGCTCATGGCGCCACTATGGATGCACTTTGGATCCAAAGGAGGAGAGTCATGGCTCTACCCGGTCTCACGCGCCTCGACCACATCGGGTTCACGGTGCCGAACCTGGAGCAGGCGCATACGTGGCTCGTGGACGTCCTGGGCTGTGAGTACATGTACTCGCTCGGCCCGTTCGGCTCGTCGGACGACTGGATGTCGGAGCACCTGAACGTGGACGCGCGCACGGTGATGCGTCAGCTGCGCTTCTACCGGTGCGGAGAGCAGGCCGTGTTCGAGGTCTTCGAGTACCAGGCGGAGGAGCAGCGGACGGCCGTCCCGCGCAACAGCGATGTCGGCGGTCACCATGTCGCGCTGTACGTCGAGGACCTGGACGTCGCCGTGGCGTACCTGAGGGAGAGGGGTGTGCCCGTGCTGGGGGAGCCGACCGTGAGCGCGGGACCGTCGCAGGGGCAGCGGTGGGTCTACTTCCTCTCACCATGGGGGATGCAGTTTGAGCTGGTGTCCTATCCTGACGGCAAGGCATACGACCGCGCCCCGTCAGATTTTCAGAGGTGACCGCACTTGAGTCCTGCGCACGCTCGCGATCCGCGCGGGTCGGACAGTGTCAGGAGTCAGCACATCGCCGGCATCCTCCGCGACGAGATCCTCGCCGGTGATCTGAAGCCCGGCACGTGGCTGCGGCAGGACGAACTCGCGGCTCGGCTCGGCGCGAGCCGGATTCCGGTCCGTGAAGCCTTGCGGATCCTGGAGTCCGAGGGCCTCACCGAGTCGTTCCCCAACCGCGGGGCGCGGGTTCCCGTACTCAGCATCGAGGACGTGAACACGTACTACCGGATGCGCGAGCGACTGGAGCCGCTGACTCTGACCGAGAGTCTCTCCCACCTCTCCGACGACCACCTGGCCCGCCTGGAGCGCATCCAGGACGAGATCGAGAACCAGAGCGACGTCAACCGGTTCCTTCTCCTGGACCGCGACTTCCACATGACGACCTATTCGGGTTGTCCCAGCGCCCCGCTGCTGGCCATGACGGAGCGGCTCTGGAACTCCACCCAGCACTATCGCCGTGCCTTCATGGTCCTCAAGGACCCCGACCGGGCGATGATCGTCAACGCCGAACACCGGCTGATCCTCGACGCCGTGCGACGGCGCGATCCCGAGGACTGCGAGCGGTACCTCGCCGGCCACATCCGTCGCACCAGGGTCGAACTCACGGCCCACCCGGAGCTCTTCGTCGCCGACGAGGGCGCGAGCGGAAGCCTGCGGCTTCCTGAGCGGACGAGCGGACTCCGTTAAGCCGGTCCGGGATTCGGTCGACGCGGTCAAGAGGTTCGGCCGGTCGAGACTCGGACGGGCCTGCTGAACGGCGCGTCGCCGGGTGGGGGCTGGTGCGCCACCGGGACACCACGATGGCGAATCCGGTCATGGGCGACCGACGCGCACGGTCGACGCCCTCATCGCTCTGCCCTGGTTCCAGTCGACCAGGAACGTGAAATGTATCCAACCGACCATTCATGAACCGTGTTTACGCCAGAAAAGTCTAGTGCACCATGGTTCGAGGACCTAAGATGGATCCAATCGAGCCTCATTGGTGCCCACGTCACGAGGAGAGCGCCGTGCCCATCGCCACCGTCAACCCCGCTACCGGTGAGCTCATCGAAGAGTTCGCCGCCCACACCAGGGAACAGGTCGGCCAGCGACTGACGCGAGCGGAGGCCGCGGCCGCGACGCTCCGTGCGACCGACTTCGACACTCGCGCCCGGTGGATGCGGGCTGCCGCAGACCTGGTCGAGGCCGACGCGGCCCGGACGGCGCGAATGCTCACGATCGAAATGGGAAAGCCGATCGCGCAGGCCCGCGCCGAGGTGCTCAAGTGCGCACGCGCGATGCGGTTCTACGCCGACAACGCAGAAAGCCTGCTGGCCGACCAGCCGCTCGCCGACCCGAGCACGGTCAACGCTTCGGTTGCCTACACCTGCTACGCGCCCCTCGGCGTCGTCCTGGCGGTGATGCCGTGGAACTACCCGATGTGGCAGGTGATCCGCTTCGCCGCGCCCGCGCTGATGGCCGGTAACGTCGGCCTGCTCAAGCACGCCTCGAACGTGCCGCAGACCGCGATGTACCTGGACACGCTCTTCGAACGAGCGGGCTTCCCCGCCGGATCGTTCCAGACCCTGCTCATCGGAGCCGCCGACGTCGAAGCGGTGCTCCGGGACCGGCGGGTCGCCGCCGCCACACTGACCGGATCCGAGCCGGCCGGCCGGTCGGTCGCGGCTGTCGCGGGCTCCGAGGTGAAGAAGGTCGTGCTGGAACTGGGCGGGTCCGACCCGTTCATCGTGCTGCCCTCCGCCGACGTCCGCGCCGCCGCCCGAACCGCCATTGCCGCTCGCACCCTGAACAACGGCCAGTCCTGCATCGCGGCCAAGCGGTTCATCGTTCACACGGAGGTGTACGACGAGTTCGTCGAGGCCTTCGTCGCGGGCACCAAGGCGCTGACCGTCGGAGATCCGCTCGACGAGGAGACCGAGATCGGGCCGATCGCCACCAGGTCCGGCCGCCGCGAGCTGGTCGAACTGGTCGACGACGCCGTCGCGAAGGGCGCCGTGCTGCGGTGCGGCGGGTCGGCCGTGGGCACCGAGGGATGGTTCTTCGAGCCGGCGGTGCTGGAGGAGGTCACCCCCGCGATGCGGGTGTACCGCGAGGAGGCGTTCGGGCCGCTGGCGGTGGTTCACCGTGTCGACGGCATCGAGCAGGCCGCTGCGCTCGCCAACGACACGACCTTCGGTCTCAGCTCGTCGGTGTGGACCACCGACCCGGACGAGGAGCGTTTCCTGATCAGCAGCCTCGAGACCGGTGCCGTCTTCGTCAACGGCATGACCGTCTCCTACCCGGAACTGCCCTTCGGCGGTGTGAAGGACTCCGGCATCGGCCGCGAGCTCGCCGCGGAAGGCATCCGGGAGTTCTGCAACCTCAAGACGATCTGGAAGGGCTGACGCCAACCGTCGGATTCCCCGGGCGGCGGGCGAATTTGCGAGGGGCCAACGGCCTGCTGCTGGTGCAGGGTCTCTCCGGGGAAGGCGGCGTCGTCATCGGCGTACTGGCCCTCCCGGAGGCCCGGGGCCGGCAGATCGCGTGGATCCGACGCCCTCCATCGCGCATGGCGGAGGGGCGTCACACGGCGAGCGGCTCGTGTGACGCCCCTCCGGTGTGCTGTCAGCCGGCGGTACCGGGCGTGATGTTCTTGTTGAAGCGGAGCAGGTTACGAGGGTCCCAGGCGGCCTTGACCGAACGCAGCCGTTGGTGCTTGGCGTCGCTGCCGTGCACTCCACGCCGCCACTCTTCGCCGAGGTCGTCGGTGAGGTTGGCATAGCCGTTCGTCAGCGCGTGCGGCTGCATCGCCTCGGTGAGGGTCGTCGCCCAGTCGTCGTACCGTGCGTCGGCTTCGGGTGCGTCCCACTTGCAGATGGCTTCCCACAGCCAGGCGGCTCCCGCACGGGAGAAGGCCATGGCGTCCTCGTCGGCGTCCTCGGAGATCGCGCCGCCCATGAACGATATGTTGATCGAGTAGATATCGCCGGGTTTCGCCGGCACGGTGGCGACGTGCTCCAGCAGCACGTCGATGGCGTCGCCGGACAGCGCCGGCAGGTACCCGCCACGCAGGTTCATACGCATGCCGTAGGGGGCGACGGCGTCGAGCATGCTGTTCGCCTGGACCCACGTGGTCTTCGTGACCAGGTCGGCCAGCGGCCGGCCGAGCGCGGCGAGCGGCTGGACGACCTCATCGGCGGTGGCCAGATCCCCGGTGTAGACCACGACGAGAATCAGCACCGGCGTCCCGTGCACATCCTCGGGCAGCATCGGCAGCGGGGGAGCATCGGCGATCGCGACCAGCAGGCCCAACTCCCGCGGGGCTGTGGCCAGGTGCGCCGACAGCTTGCCCAGGACGTCGGCGGCCTGGTCGAACGGGAAGATCAGCTGCCCCGCGACGACGTCGGGGCCGACGGGGTGCGCACGGTACTCGAACGAGGTGACGACTCCGAAGTTGCCGCCCCCGCCGCGCAGCGCCCAGAACAGCTCGGGGTTCTCAGTCGCGTCGGCGCGGACCTTGCGGCCGTCCACGGTGATCATGTCGCAGGCCAGCAGATTGTCGACGGTGGCGCCGTGGCGGCGCATCAGGAAGCCGATGCCGCCGCCCAGGGTCAGCCCGGCGACGCCGGTGCTGCTGACCGTTCCGGCGGGCACTGCCAGGCCGTGCTGCTGTGCGGCGGCGTCCATCTCGCCGAGTTTGACGCCCGGTTGGGCCCGCACCACCCGGGTCTTCGGGTCGACGGTGATCGCCCGCATCGCGGACAGGTCGATGACCAACGCCCCACCGGGCATCGCATAGCCGTCCGAGCCGTGCCCGCCGCCGCGCACGGCCACCGGTATGTCATGTGCGGAGGCGTAGCGGAGCACGGTCGCGACGTCCTCCTCGTCGGCACACTGTGCGATCAGCGCGGGGCCCTTGTCGGCGGCGCGGCCCTGGTACACCGCACGCGCCGCGTCGTACTGGTCGTCACCGGGCCGCAACACCGTGCCGCGGAAGCCGGTGGGGAAGTCGGAGTGGGAGTGTGGTTCTGTCGATGCGCTCATGGGGGACCCCCTTGCAGGGACGTACGAGGTGATTGGGGAATGCATGGCTGGTTGCCGGTTGCCGGTTGCTTCGGCACGGCTCGTGTGAGAGGACCCGGAGGTCTCCAGCACGATGTCGTAGGGGACTTGGCCTCGGCGCGCAGGACCTTCATCGGCCCGGCAGCCGGCCCGCGTCGTACTGACCCTCCGCCACCAGCGCGGCCTGTGCACCATGGATGTGCTCGCGGACGCTCTGGGCGACGTCAGCAGGTCTTCCATCGGGAATGTCGTCCGCGAGTCCCGCCCGCTCCTCCAGCAGGCCGGCGACGTGTCCACACCGGGATCGACCCGCTACCGCACGGCAGCCGGCTTCTCGCTGTCGCCCCCGCCAGCCCGGACACGCCCACAGGTTGACTCTTCAGGGCTTCTCAGTGGTCGAAAAGTTCGATGAAACGAGGCAGCGACGCGTCGAACGCGTCGTCGTACGACATCGATGCGAACTCGTAGAGGGAGCGACGGCCAGGGGCACCTGCGTCAGCCGCCCTCAGTGCGTTATCGAGCCACTTCTGGGCGACGACGGCTGCTTGGCCGGCCTCGACCACGGCCTGCACGAGACCGACCTCGCGAGCCCTCTCGGCGGTGAACGGCTCGCCGGAACCTATGTTCTCCATCGCACGGCGCGGCCCGATCCGATGAATGATGGGCACTTGCGCGATCATCGGCCACATCCCGGCGCCGACCTCCACCGTGCCGATCCGCGCACTGTCCACTGCGACGGCGAAGTCGCAGGCCGCGACGAACGAGGCGCCCCCGGCGAGCGCGTCGCCGTTGACGGCAGCCGCGACAGACAAACCCAGACGAGGGAAAATCCGGAGGGTCTCCATCAATGCCTTGCCGAACGGCGCTGGGTCTGCACCCGCTTTGATGGGAGCGATGTCGAGGCCGCCGCAGAAGGTCTCACCTGCGCCGGTGAGGAGGACGGCGCGGATGTCCGGGTTGTCGTCACACTCCTGCAGCCGGGCGCGGATGTCGGTGAGGATGCCTGGGTTCAGCAGGTTCCGCTCGCCATTGTGAATGGTCAAGATGCTGGTGGCACCGACCACTTCTTGCTCTACGCCGCCGCTCCAGACGCTGTCCACGCTATTCATCATCCGGGTCCTCTCACTTCGTTGACTGTTCGTCGAAAACGACGCGTCCGATTCCTGGCATGTCGGCCCTGCTGCGCCGCGATGCGTATCTACTGCGTCCTCGCCCAGGCATCAGAGGACTCGGAGGATGTCTTCGACGCGGTCCTTGGCGTCGCCGAAGAGCATGGAGGAGTTCTCGCGGTAGAAGAGCGGGTTCTGGACGCCGGCGTAGCCGGAGGCCATGGAGCGTTTGAAGACGACGACTTTCTCGGCGTTCCAGACCTGGAGGACGGGCATGCCGGCGATGGGTGAGCCGGGGTCCTCGGCCGCGGCCGGGTTGACGGTGTCGTTGGCGCCGATGACCAGGACGACGGCGGTCTTGTCGAAGTCGTCGTTGATCTCGTCCATCTCCAGCACGATGTCGTAGGGGACCTTGGCCTCGGCGAGCAGGACGTTCATGTGGCCCGGCAGCCGGCCTGCGACCGGGTGGATGCCGAAGCGCACGTCGACGTCCCGGTCCCTGAGTTTGCGGGTCAGCTCGGCGACGCCGTACTGGGCCTGGGCCACGGCCATGCCGTAGCCGGGGGTGATGATCACGGAGTCGGCCGACCCGAGGAGCTCGGCGACGCCCTCGGCGGTGATCTCGTGGTGTTCGCCGTAGTCCTTGTCGTCGGCCGGGCCGGCCTCGATGCCGAACCCGCCGGCGATCACGGAGATGAAGGACCGGTTCATCGCCTTGCACATGACGGAGGACAGGTAGGCACCCGAGGAGCCGACCAGGGCGCCTGTGATGATCAGCAGGTCGTTCTCCAGCAGGAATCCCGACGCCGCGGCCGCCCAGCCGGAGTAGGAGTTCAGCATCGAGACCACGACCGGCATGTCACCGCCGCCGATCGAGGCGACCAGGTGCCAGCCCAGGGCCAGCGCGACGATCGTGACCGCGATCAGCAGCCACAGGGCCGGGTTGATCACGAACCACGTGGTCAGCACCGCGAACGCGGCCAGGGCACCGAGGTTGAGGTAGTTCTTGCCGGGCAGCATCAGCGGGGACGACTTGATCCGTGCCGAGAGCTTGAGGAAGGCCACGATCGAGCCGGTGAAGGTGACCGCGCCGATGAAGACGCCGATGAACACCTCGCCGGAATGGATCCCGAGCAGTTCCTGAGCCTCCAGCACCTTGGCCTCGGCACTGACCGTGCCGCCCAGGGTGGACTCGACGTGCAGGTAGCCGTTCCAGCCCACCAACACCGCGGCCAGACCCACGAAAGAGTGCAGCAAGGCGATCAGCTCGGGCATCCCGGTCATCTCAACGACCCGGGCCCGCCACAGCCCTATCGCGGCACCGACCGCCATGGCGCCGATCATCAAAGCCAGACCGACTCCGGAGATGTCACGGTGGACCGCCAGCGCAATCGTCGCGGCCAGGGCCACCGCCATGCCGCCGATGCCGAAGGTCTTGCCGGCCTTGGCGGTCTCGTGGTGAGACAGTCCGGCCAGCGCCAGGATGAAAAGCAAGGCCGCGACGATGTAGGCAGCCGCCGAGGCGGTCTCGACAGTCATCAGATCAGACATGGCAGGGCCCTTCAGCTTCTCGAGAACATGGAGAGCATCCGGCGGGTCACCGCGAATCCGCCGAAGATGTTGACCGAGGCCAGCAGGATCGCGATCGTCGAGAGCACGGTCACCACCGTGCCGTTCGGGGTCTCACCGTGCCCGATCTGCAGCAGGGCGCCGACCACGATGATTCCCGAGATCGCGTTGGTCACGCTCATCAAAGGCGTGTGCAGGGCGTGGTGCACGTGCCCGATCACGTAGTAGCCGATCACGATCGCCAGCGCGAACACCGTCAGGTGTCCCAGCAGTGCCGACGGGGACAGGGCCGCGAGCAGGAACAACACCGCGGCGCCGACACCGACCACTGTGTACCGCCGTTGGATCGACACCGGTGGCTCTGTCCGGGGGCTGGCCGGCTTCACCCCGGAGGGCGCGGAGGCGGCAGCGGCTGCCAGCGCGGCGGACACCTGGACCGGCGGCGGCGGCCAGGTCGACTCGCCGTCGCGCACCACGGTCATCGACCGCTGCACCACGTCGTCGAAGTCCAGCGCCAGTCGGCCGTCCTTGTCCGGGGTCATCAGCTTGATCAGATTGACCAGGTTGGTGCCGTACAGCTGGGACGCCTGCGCGGGCAACCGACCGGGCAGGTCGGTGTAGCCGATGATCGTCACACCGTTGTCCGTGACCACCGCCTGGTCCTTGACCATGCCCTCGACGTTGCCGCCGCTCGCAGCGGCCATGTCCACGATCACGCTGCCCGACCTCATCAACGCCACCATTTCCGCGGTGATCAGCGTCGGGGCGGGCCGGCCCGGGATCTGTGCCGTCGTGATCACGATGTCCATCTCCGTGATCCGGTCGGTGTACAGCTGGGCGGCGCGGGTGTTGTAGTCCTGCGACATCTCCTTGGCATAACCCGTCGCCGACACCTCCACCTCGCCGGCATCCTCGGGCTCGACCGAGAGGTATTCGCCGCCCAGCGACCTGACCTGGTCGGCGACCTCCGGCCGCGGGTCGGTGGCGTACACGATGGCCCCCAGGCTTCCCGCCGCACCGATCGCGGCCAGACCCGCCACCCCCGCACCACAGACCAGCACCTTGGCCGGCGGCACCTTGCCCGCAGCCGTCACCTGACCGGTGAAGAACCGGCCGAAGACATGAGCGGCCTCGACCACCGCCCGGTAGCCCGCGATGTTCGCCATCGACGACAACACGTCCAACGACTGCGCCCGCGAGATACGCGGCACCGCATCCATCGCCAACGCCGTGATCGGCCGCTTCGCCAGGTCCTCCACCAGCGCAGGGTCCGACGCCGGGCTCATGATGCCCATGACCGTCGCACCCGGCTTCAACCCGTCCAACTGCTCGGACGAGAGAGCGTTCACCCCGAGCACGACGTCCGCTGCCAGCGGGTCACCGATCCTCGCACCGGCCCCGGCATACGCCTCGTCCGGGAAGCTCGACAAGGCACCAGCACCCGGCTCCACCACGACGTCGTACCCCAGCTTCACCAGCTGGACCACCGTGGCAGGAGTCGCGGCAACGCGCGTCTCGCCGCGGCGGGCTTCGCTCACGATTCCGATCAGCATTCCCAGAACTCCAGGGTGTCGATGTTGCAGAGCACTCGGTGGATCCTCGCGTACGCAAGCCAGGAGCGCCATCCAAGGCGAGTGCGGACCTTGGACGGCGCTTGCCTTGGGGCCTGAGATCAGGCGACGGGCTTCGACAGCCCGCCGTCGACGCGCAGCACCTGACCGGTCACGTAGGAGGCATCGTCGGACGCCAGGAACGCCGCCGCGGCGCCGATTTCGGCGGGCTCGGCCCAGCGGTCGAGGCGAATGCCAAGCCCCTTGGCCATGCCGGCCCGAACCTCTTCGGCGCTCTTGCCCTGCTGCTTGCCCATGGCCTCGGTCTTGGTGAGCCAGCCCTCGGTCTTCGTCATTCCGGGGGAGATCGCGTTGACCCGGATGTTGCTGGCCGCCGCCTCGGTCGCCAGGTAGCTCGTGAGCGCGACCACGCCCGCATTCACGATGGCCGTAGGACCGGTGTTGGGAATCACCGCGTGTGCAGTGGCGCCGACAACGTTCACGATGTTGCCGCTGCCGGTCCGGCTCAAGAACGGGAGAGCGGCCTGCGCGACGCGAAGGAACCCGATCAGCTTCGTGTCGAAGGCCGCCGCGATGACGTCCTCGTCGACCTTGTCCAGGGCGGACGGCGCGAGCTGCGGCCCTGCGTTGTTCACGAGGATGTCAAGGCTGCCCTGCCACGCGTGCACCTCGGCCAGCACGCTGTTGACGGAGTCCGCGTCCGTGACGTCCGCCACGACGGGGAGCACGTTCTCCGCGCGCGATCCGGCGGTGAGACGACCGGCCGCAGCCTTTACGGCGGATTCGTCCCTGGCCGCGATCGCCACCTTGGCACCACGGTCGAGCAGCGCCTGGGCGATGGCGAAGCCCAGGCCCCGACTACCACCGGTCACGAAAGCCGTGCGGCCCTCCAAGTTCCAACCTGCAGCCATGTTCGGCTCCTCCAGTCAGCGGTCCATTCCTTGCTGCGGAGAGTCGATCCGAAGCGCCGCGGCCACGGCAAGCGCGGTTAACGGCGGGTTCACAAGGGGGCTGACGGGCCTCCTCGTTCCTTCCCGGCGGTTAACGGGGTGTGTCGCACAATGGCCTGCACTCAGCCGGCTCCGAGGGTCAAGGAGGGATGGGTGATGGAGGTCCGGGACCTCGAAAGTACCCCACGGGAGACACGGGCAGGTGATTGCTGCCGCACCGACTCCCGAGGCGGACAGTGACGTGACGTCCGGAGCATTGAAGGACACGATGAGCCGGCCAGAGGGAGAACCTCGGCCGGAGTCCCCCGGGGTCACATGGAGCGCGGCGCTGCACGGTGCCGTACGGGGCAGGGCCCTGGGGCAGACGACGACGGCGGCCCTGACCGTCGGGTCGATTCTGTTCATGGTGAACCTGTACTCGCAGCTCGTGGACGGTCCGTTGACATGGGCGTTCACCCTGCGTGTCGTCCTGACGTTCCTGGTGCCGTGGCTCAACGCGACGCTGGGGCTCGCGATCGGCCTGCGGAAGGCCGGCGCGCCACCCCGGCACCGGTCCGGGCCTGCGGATACCACCACTCCCTGAGAGTCAGCCCCAACCCCACACCGAGCCGGCCGCATCCCGGCAGGATTCGTCGAAAGGTATTTCATGTCGCTGGTGCCGCTTCTGACGTCCGAGCAGTTCTCATCGGCCGACCAACCCGCTCTCGAACAGGCCGTGAATACCTACGGCGAAGTGCTGAACACCTGGGCGGGCATCGGCAACAGTCCCGGATTGCTCGCCACCTACCTGCCCTTCCTGGGGCGGCTCAACGGCTCCGGCGCCCTGGACGGTCGGGTGAAGGACCTGGTCGCCGTACGCGTTGCCGTCCTCAACCACTGCCGCTACACGGCGAGTCACCGCTGCACCTCCGCGCTGGCCAAGGGAGTGCAGGTGGACGAACTCGCGGCCGTCGCAGACGGCGAGCTCAAAGTCTTCAACGAGCGGGAGCGGCTGGCTCTTCAATTGGCCGAGGAAATGACGATCGACCTTCCCAAGGTCTCCGTGGAAGACGGCCGGACCGGCGTCTCGACGAGTGTCCGCGACGATGTGGAGCGGGCGTTCAGCGCGGCCGAACTGGTTGAGCTGGTCATGTGCATCAGCATGTGGAACGCCCTGTCGCGCTTCCACCGTGTCATGGCCTTCGAGCTCGACATGCCGGCGCCACCCGCACCGGTCGAAGCCCGCCTCTGAACCGGGCGGTCTCCTCGACTTCCGCGACCTCCCGAACCGGCCCGGGCCCGCCGTCCGGCAGCCGATCGAGCCGGCAACGCCGGTCCGGAAGGGCCCCCAACGAAACCGACAAGGGCGCGACTTCGCGATTAACGCCCTGCTAACATCTCGCGGCTAAACTGCAGGGAATCAACTGCCGACCCCCCCCATCTTCTGGGCAGAATGTGCTTTCGCCGATTCGCATTGAGCAGTCCGAATGGTCAGTCGATTGCAGCATGATTTCTCAGCTTTTGACGCCTCGAGGGCAAGCCACAAATGGGTTCGTGGCAACTCCCAAGCGACTTTCCGTCGAATGGTATTTGCCTGATGAACCAACAAGAACAGGCCGTGTACGACGGCCTTCGGTGAACGAGAAGGTGGAACTTGATGCGAACTGGCGACCAGTACTTGGAGTCCCTCAGGGACGGGCGCGTTCTCTGGGTCGGCGGTGATCGGGTCGATGACGTCACGACGCACCCGAAGACCAGCGCGGCGGCCAAGACCTTCGCGAAGTTCTACGACCTGCATCACGAGCCCGAGCTGCAGGACATCATGACCTTCGTCGACGACGACGGAGTACGTCGTTCGATGATGTGGTTCAAGCACGAGGACGCCGAGGGGTTGCGGCGCAAGCGTGTGTATCTGGAGACCGTGGTCCGGGAGCTCGCCGGCGGATCGATCGGGCGCACCCCGTGCGCCAACAACTACGGCCTGGTCACCTACGAAGAGGACCCGCAGCCGTGGAGCGACCAGTCCGTGGGCACCGGCGGGCGTGACCTGACCGTGGGCATACGGGAGTTCCTGGATCTGGTGAAGGAGGGCGATCTCAACTGCGCCTTCGCCTTCATCGACCCTCAGGTCGACCGGTCCAAGCAGCACGCGGCCTCGACCGCGCTGCGTGTCGTGGAGACGCGCGACGACGGCATCGTGGTCAACGGTGTCAAAGCCGTCGCCACCGGTGTGCCGTTCGCCGACTACATTCACATCGGCGTCTTCTACCGCCCGGGAATCGAGGCCGAGCAGGTCCTTTACGGCGCCTGTCCGGTGAACGCGCCGGGCGTCACGATCGTCTCCCGCGAGGCGACGGTGCGTGACGACGCCGATAACCACCCGATTTCTTCGGCCGGTGACGAGCTCGAATGCACCGTCATCTTCGACAACGTGTTCATTCCGTGGGATCGTGTATTCCACATGGGAAATCCCGACCACGCTTCGCTGTACCCGCAGCGCATCTTCGACTGGACGCACTACGAGTCGCTCATCCGGCAGATGGTCCGGGCCGAACTCATGGTCGGACTCGCGATGCTGATGACCGAGCACCTCGGCACCTTCCAGATTCCGCCGGTCCAGGCGCGCGTGGCGCGTCTCGTCGAGTTCTACCAGACGATGCGAGCCCACGTGATCGCGTCCGAGACGGAAGGGTTCATCTCGCCGTCGGGGCTCTACAAGCCGAACGTTCTGCTCTTCGACTTCGGCCGGTCGTACTACCTGGAGAGGTACGCGGAAATGCGGAACGAGGTGGTCGACCTTGCCGGCCGCGCCTCGCTCCTGTTCCCCACCGAGGAGCAGTGGAACAACCCCGAGCTTCACGGCTGGTTGGAGCCGCTGCAGTCAGGTGCGGTCGGCGAGCCCTACGACCGCGTGCGCATCTCGCGCGTCATCCGTGACCTGTTCCTCACCGACTTCGGCGACCGGGTGAGCACCTTCGAGCAGTTCAATGGGACCCCGATGCTTCCCACTCGGATGCACACGATGAAGCGCTCGGAGCTGTCACCCTCCGGGCCGCTCACAGAGCTTGCTCGGAAGGTCTGTGGCGTTCAGAAGCCCGGCGCCCCCGAGGTGACGGCTTACACCGAGCAGGCCGAATATGCCCGACGCCTTGACGGCGCACGGCTTGAGGGCTCACAGGTCCGCTGAGTCGACGACGGTGCGGGGACGGTTCGTGGTCGCTGTCGGCCGCGAACCGTCCGCCCTCACCGTTGCCCTGGGCGGAAGCCCGATGAGGATCAGCAGTAGCTGGGCGAGGGATGCCGGCCCTGGCACCTTCGCGTGTGGACGGAGAGAAGGACATGGCTTATTACATCGCACGTGCGGCGGACCGGAAGTTCTTCGATGTCGAGGGTGTGCCGGGTCTTCGGCAGGCGCTCCTGGTCGGGCATGAGCAGGGTGCTGCTCACCTGGAAGTGAGCTTGTACGAGCTGGCTCCCGGGGCGACAACGGGCTGGGCTCGCTGCCCGTTCGAGGAGTCGTGGTTCATCACAGGCGGATCCGGCGAAGCAGCCTTTGCCGGGCTGCGCTACGAACTTGGTTCCGGCGACTACGGTGTGGCGCCTGTCGGCATCGCCCACTCGCTCTCCGCCGGTGATGAGGGACTGACATGGCTCGGGGTGCGCGCACCGAAGCCTCCGACGTTCGACGGAGCCCGCAGCAGCATTGCCGCCAAACCCTCTCCGGGTGAGAATCTCGGTCGCCCGTCCGAGACCGACCCCCGGCATCGCTTCGTCGGGCACTTCGAGGACTCGGACATGGCCCCGTACGCGCAGATATCGATGCCCGGCTACCACGGTCCCAACGTCAAGAACATCAGCATCAGGATGATGGTCGACCAGCTCCTGGGAGCACAGCATCACACCGTCTTCGTGTGCGAGATCGCACCGAAGTCCGGCCCGGGCAAGGCGGCCAAGGTCCACTACCACCCGTTCGAGGAGATCTACTACTTCACCGACGGCGGGATGCGGGGGACCCTCGACGGCAACGACGAGGTCATCGAGACCGGTGATCTTGTGTGGGCAGGCACCAACGGCACACATGGTTTCGTCAACGAACGGAACGAGCCGGCCCGCTGGATCGAAGTGCAGTCGCCGATTCCTCCGACTTCGGACGGGTTCTTCTTCCCGGACGACTGGCGTAAGGTCCCGGATGAGCACTGAAGATCACTGAGGATCACAGTCACTGACGAGCACTGAGGAGCACGGAGGCTCGACGATCGATGGGTGACTCCGATTCCGATCGACCAAACGGCTCGAAGGCGCCAGGTCGCCAGCATCGCGCGGTCATCAGACGGAAACTGGCAATGCCGGAGCCGGCGAAAGGCGTCGTCGTCCGCGACAGGCTCAGTCAACGGTTGAGAGGGCTGCTCGACCGCCACACCGTGGTGAATGTCTTCGCGACAGCCGGGGCCGGCAAGACCACGGCAGTGGCCCTGGCCGTCAGTGACCTCGACAGGCCCGTCGCCTGGCTGTCACTCGACGGCACGGAGCAGGCGGCGGGCCGCCTGCTCGTCTATCTCGAGGCGGCTGTCGAGGCCGTTGTCCCCAGTGCAGCCGATGTGGCGACTGATGCCCTGAGCAGCAGTCTCCACATCGGTGAGGCCGCCGGACTGCTGGCTGAAAGCCTCCAGGGGAGCCGGCTCATCCTCGTGTGCGACAACGTGGAACGAATCGCCTCCGACGAGACCTGCATCGCCGTGCTGTCGTCCTTCGCTCGCTACCTGCCGTCCGGCGTGAACCTGGTCCTGATCTCGCGCGTCGACGTCCGCCTCGACTTGGGCTCGACGAGCGAGCGTGACCGGGTGGGTGAGCTGGTCGAGAGCGATCTGTCCTTCGACGCCCAGGAAGCCGCCGCAGCACTACGAACCATCGGCCGCGCGGACGTGAATCCGGCTCAGGCGGTGGCGGCGACGGCGGGCTGGGTCACCGGCGTCCTGTTCGAGGGTTGGCGTCACGCACAGTCTCGCGAGCTGGATCCCGACTCGCTGCGGTCCTATGTCGCAGCGAACGTCTTCAACTCACTCTCCCCGGCTGAAAGAACGTTCCTCGTTCACACCAGTCTGCTGGAGGAGGTGTCGGCCCAGGGTGCCCGCGCACTGGGCCAGGACAACGCGGCGCAGGTCATGGCGGACCTCCGCGCCCGGCATATGCCCGTGACGTGGTCCTCGGACGGTTCCCGCATGACACCGCACCCGGTGTTCCGCGACTTCCTGCTCGAGGCCCTGGGACGGGAGAACGCCAAGACACTCGACGCGGTGCGACGCAGGCACGCCGAAGTCCTGATCGCCAGTGGCGCGCACGAGGAAGCCGTGGAGGAGTTGCTCCGGCTCGGGGACCTGGAGGCCGCCGGGCGGCTGGCCGCCGCGGCCCTCCCCAGCCTCGTCGCCCGGATGGACTTCGCGCCGGCGGCACGCTGGCTCGATGCACTCGAAGCCTTGGCCACGACTCCGACCCCCGAGATCGGGTCGGTCATCCTGCGCGTCGCGTTCGCACTGGAGCAGTGTGATCGCGGGGTGGCACTCGTCGATCGCCACGGATACGACTGGCTACCCAAACCGGAGACCCCCGAATGCGAGGAGGCCCACGTCCTGGCCTGTTGGTGCCTTTGGCACTCCGGTCGGATCGATGAGGCGCGGTCCCTGGCCGATCGGCTGCCACCGAGTCGGAACCGGCTCATCGCGCAGACATTCATCGCGCTGGCCACTGACGAGGAGCCGCCATCTTTTCCCGAGTTCTCGACCACACCGTCCGGCCCCCTCGACGGCTTGCTGATGCGGCTTGCCTTCTTCCGCGGTCGCCTTGAAGGACTCGACGACCCGGGGTCGTTCGATCCGTGGCGCACGATACTCGGCGGCCCTTGGGTCGTCGCCGCACTGCGCGCCACCGGGCGACTCGACGCCGCGATGTCGATGTTCGAGCCTCGCCGCGGTTCATCGCAGCCGGTCTGGTTGCATGCCGTCGACGCCGTCGATCTCATGCTCGACCTCGGTCGCGGAGAGGAGGCCCGCGCGTCCATCAAGCAAGGCAGAGAGCTCATCGCGGCAACCGGCTCGAAGGTGTACAAGAATATGAGCCTGCTGGTCGAAGCCAAGTTGTGGCTGCGCCTCGAAGCCGAAACACGACGCGCCGACCGCGTACTGGCGGAGGCGACTGCCAACGGAGCCTTGGACTACACCCTCACACGGGAGACGTGGCAGATGTGGTCGGGTCTGTCGCTGCTTCTGCAAAACAGAGATGCCGAGGGGCACGAGCAGCTTGCGGAATGTCTCCGGAGCATGCAGAAGGGAGACCGTCATCTCGATCTCCCGACGGCTGCCGTGTACCTGGCAGAAGCGCAATGGCGTCTCGGCCTCGAGGACGAGTCCGACGCCACGGCCGACCTCGCGATGGTCTCGGCATCGACCCACGGAACACAGCACTTGCTGCTGACAGCCCTGGCGGACATGCCATCGGTCGCGGCCAGAGCCGCGGACACGAAGTCCAGCCGGATGTCACCCTGGCACGAGATCCTCGCGACCCTCTCGGGCCAGCATCCGATCCGCGTGAACGTCACTACGCCCCGGCTCGTTCTCGAAGAGTTCGGCGAGCCGGTCCTCACGATCGACGGAAACGCGACCCAGCCCCGGCTGACGAAGAGTCTCGAACTCCTCAGCTATCTGCTCTGGGCGCCCAACCGGAGAGCGACACGCGAGGAGCTTCTCAGGGCGCTCTTCAGCGGCCGCAACGATGCCGCCGGGCGCAGCTATCTGCGGCAGGCGCTCTACCGGCTTCGCGAGGCACTGCCCGAGGGCCTGAGCCCGGTTCAGGACGGCGATGCCTTCCAACTGGTCGGCGCCGCACTGGCGATGGGGTCGGCGCAACAGGCGGTCGACCTCATAGCTCAGGCCGGGAGACAGGACGGAGAGATCCGTCTCCAGACGTTGTTGCGTGCCCTCACCAGTGCCGAGCGGGGTCCCTACCTGGCGACCATCTCCAGTGAATGGGTCGCCGAGCGCCGCGAGGCCATGGCCGAGACCTTCGTGTCGGCGCGGGTCGACGCAGCCAAGCTCGCCTATCGAATGAACCGTTATCGCGAGGCGAAGGGACTGGTCGACAGCGTGCTTCGCGAGGATCCGTACCGCGAGCAGGCCTGGCAGCTGGCCATCCGGCTGGCGCATGCCAGCGGCAGCGATGACGGCGTGCTGGCGCTCTACCAGCGGTACATCGCTCGGATGCGGGATCTCGGAGTGCCGCCGTCCGACGAGGTGCGCCGGCTGGTCATGCAAGTGCGCCGATAGCGCGGGCCGATTTCGCATCGATAAACACGCCATGGGACACACTCGACCACCTGGTTACACGAAATGCTCGGCCACCTCGTCACAGGCATCGGAGGGCATCATGGGTGCATCGACCGCGCAGGACATGCGTGCCACCTATCGCGGAGCAATGTCGCGGTTCACGACCGGCGTCACGATCATCACCACCAGGACTCCGGACGGACCCGCAGGGATGACGGCCAGCGCTGTCGCGTCCGTTTCACTGGATCCGCTCATGCTGCTGGTGTGCGTGGGCAATACCCTTGCGACGAGGAACGCGATCTCCGAATCCGGAGTCTTCGCGGTCAGCGTCCTCTCACGGAGCCAGGAACAGCACGCGCTTCGGTTCGCGAGCCGGTGTGAGGACAAGTTCGCCGGTCTCGGGTTGCGCACCGACCACGACCTCCCGGTACTCGAAGGCGCCGTCGCTCACTTCGCCTGCAACGTGAAGGAAGAGTTCGCCGGGGGAGACCACACGATCTTCGTCGGCCAGGTCGTCAGCTGCGGCTACGCCGTCGACTCGGACCCGCTCGTGTACTTCGGCGGGAAATTCGGCAGCCTCTGCGATCTCAGTTCCCACGCGCAGCTGGCGTTCGAATGGCAGCTCGCTGCATCGATGTAGCGACGACCGATGGTGGCGCCCGGGCGGCCACCGCGTCCCCTCGCGTTGACGGCCCGGTCGCAATCAACAACCTCTTGCGCGCGCAGCGCACCTCATTCTCAGGAGATGAACGTGGACGTATCCGTGCTGGGTCTCGGTCAGATGGGATCCGCCATTGCCGAACGGCTCATCGGCGCGGGCCACAAGGTCAGCGTCTGGAACCGGTCGAAGGGCAAGGCGGACGACTTGGTGGCCGGTGGCGCCTTCGAAATGGACGCACTCTCCGAGGCGTGGGCCCGGTCGGACGTGTGTATCACGATGGTGGCGGACTCCCATGCTTTGGCCGAAGTCGCACTCGCACCGCACGGCGGGCTTGTGCACGCAGCGGCCGGCAGGGGGAAGACCCTCATCGACATGAGCACGGTCTCGGCGGAGGTCTCCGGATACGTTGCCGCTGCGGCAACGGCCGGCGGCGTCAAGTACCTGCGCGCTCCGGTGAGCGGAAACCCCGGTGTCGTGCGTGCCGGCAATCTCACGATCGTCGCCTCGGGGGACGAGGACGTCTTCACGTCCGCCGAGAGCCTCCTTCGTGACATCGGCCCTCATCTGTTCTACGTCGGTGAGGGGGATGCCGCCCGAATCATCAAGCTGGCTCTCAACCTCATGGTCGCCGGGACGGCCGAGCTCCTCGCCGAGTGCGTCGCGCTGGCCGAGGCCCACGACGTACGGCGGGACAAGCTTCTGGAGGTCGTCGGTGCCTCGGCGGTGGCGTCCCCGTTGGTGAAGTACAAGATCGGGCCTCTCCTGGCGAACGACTACACATCGACGTTCAGCTCGCGGCTGATGCGCAAGGACCTGGACCTGGCCCTTGAGGCGGCGGCCGCCGGAGGGGTTCCGCTGCCGGTCACGGGTGTCGTGCAGCAGTTGCTTCAGGGGTGCATGTCGACGGGCCTGGGCGAGTTGGACTTCATGGCGCTCCTCATCCGTCTGCAGCGGGAGGCGGGTCAGACCTCTGACTGAGCGGCCTCGCTCCAGGTTGATCGCCGCCCCGATCTTCGCTGGAGCCCGGCCGGGTGGAACGCCCCGCGTCGTGGGTGCCACCTATATGCAACACGGTGTCACAGTATGACGACGCATCCGACGTCGCCCGGAATCTCGTTCACGACATCATCGGGTTGGGCGGCGCCGGCCCGATCTCATA
>NZ_JAYWVC010000180.1:0-16013 GCF_036281785.1 Streptomyces chiangmaiensis
TTGTCGGGCAACCGTATCACGACGCGGGAGGGGCTTTGGTTCAGCCTCCGCCGGAACTGCTCGGACTGCCGCTCGGTGAACTGCCGGGCGAGCCGCTCGGACCGGCGGACGGACTGCTGCCGCTGGTCTTGCCGGCCTTGGACTGTGCCTCCTCGGCCCGATTCAGCGCGGCCTCGAGATCCCTCTGCGCGTCGCCGTACGCCTTCCAGTCGCCCTTCTTGAGGGCCTCCTGTCCCGCGTCGAAGGCCTTCTGCGCGTCGTTCAGCGCCTGCTGGACCGTCGGATTACCGGACGGCGGCGGATTGGTGGTGCCCGTGCCGGGCGGCGTGGTGGTCGAACCCTCCGCTCCGAAGAGCTTGTTGAGGGCTTGGTCGAGTGTGTCCTCGAAGGCGGTACTGCCGCCGTAGGTCACCAACACCTTGCGCAGCAGCGGGTACTTGAGTTCGCCACCGCGCACGTAGACGGGCTCCACGTAGAGCAGGCCCCCGTCGAGCGGTACGGTCAGCAGATTGCCGTACTCGATCTCGGAGTCGCCTCCTCTGATGAGCCTGACGAACTCAGCGATGTTCTGCTGCGAGTTGGAGTTGAACTGGCTCTGTACCTGTTTCGGGCCGCCGACGGTCTTGCTGGTGGGCAGCTTCAGGATTCTGATCTTGCCGTAGTCGCTCGTGCCCGCTTCGGAGTCGACCGCCACGAAGGCGCTCAGGTTGTCCCGGCCGTTCGGCGTGAACGTCGTCGTCAGGGAGAACGCCTGCGACTGCTGGTCGGGCATCTTCATGCTCAGGTAGTACGGCGGCACCGCGTTGCCCGACTTGTTGGTCGGGTCGTCGGGCACCTGCCAGACCTCGCTGCCGCTGAGGAAGGTCTGGGCGTCCTTGACGTGGTAGCGGGTGAGCAGTTCGCGCTGGACCTTGAACAGATCCTGCGGGTACCGCAGATGGGACATCAGCGACGGCGAGATGTCGGCCCTGGGCTTCACGGTGCCCGGGAACGCCTTCATCCAGGTCTTCAGGACCGGGTCCTTGGTGTCCCACTGGTAGAGCTCGACCTCGCCGGTGTACGAGTCGACGGTCGCCTTCACCGAGTTGCGGATGTAGTTGACCTGGTTCTGCTGGGCCACCACCGCGCGCTGGGTGTTGCCCGCGGTCAGCGAGTCGGCCGTCGTGTCGCCCAGGGTCGTACGGGAGGCGTACGGATAGCCGTTCGTCGTCGTGTAGGCGTCGACGATCCACTGGATGCGGCCGTCGACCACCGCCGGATAGGCGTCGCCGTCGATGGTGAGCCAGGGCGCGACCGCCTCGACGCGCTCCTTGGGCGTGCGGTTGTACAGGATGCGCGAACCGTCGCCGATGGCGCCCGAGTACAGGATCTGCGGCTCACCGAACGTCACCGCGTAGGCGGCCCGGTTGATCGGGTCGGAGAGGCTGACCCCGCTCTTGCCCTGGTAACTGGTGGTCTTCTCGCCCCTGTCGTCGGAGTAGTCGATCTCCTTCTGGGGACCGCCGACGATCGAGTACGAAGTGGTCTTCTCGCCGTAGTAGATCCGCTGCTCGTAGGTGGGCAGGTCGCCGGTGGACGGCAGATCGGACTCGGTGAAGACGGGCTGGCCGTTGGAGTCGGCGGTGGTGCCCTTGGCGGCGACGACGCCGAACCCGTGGGTGTAGCGGAAGTGGTCGTTGATCCAGTTCTGCTTCGGGATGCCCCGGAGGTTCAGTTCGCGCAGACCGATGACCGTGTCCTGGTCCTTGCCGTCCTTGTTGTAACGGTCGACGTCCAGGTTGGTCGGGAACGCGTAGTAGTTCTTCATCTGCTGGAGCTGCTGGAACGTCGGGGAGACGATGTTCGGGTCCAGCAGGCGGATGCTCGCGGCCGCGTCGACGTCGTCGCGCAGCGTGCTCCTGTCCTTGGTGGCGCTCTCGCCCGCGTACTCGGTGACCTGAGCGCTGTCGATGCCGTAGGCCTCGCGTGTCGCCTTGATGTTCTTGTCGACGTACGGCGCTTCCTTGGCCTGCTCGTTGGGCTGGACCTGGAACTTCTGGACTATCGCCGGGTACAGACCGCCGATGAGGATGGCCGAGAGCACCATCAGGCCGAAGCCGATGACGGGCAGTTGCCAGGTGCGCCGCCACAAGGTGGCGAAGAAGAGCAGCGCGCAGATGACGGCGATGCAGAACAGGATGGTCTTGGCCGGCAGGTAGGCGTTCGCGTCGACGTACCTCAGGCCCGTCCAGTTGCCGGTCGCCTTGAAGTCGCTGGACTTGACGGCGAGGCCGTAGCGGTCGAGCCAGTAGGCGACCGCTTTCAGGGCGACGAAGACGCCGAGCAGCACCGACAGGTGACCGGTCGCGGCGGCCGTGGCGCGCGCTCCGGGAGAGGTGATCCGCAGACCGCCGTACAGGTAGTGCGTGAGCGCGGCGGCGATCAGGGAGAGCACGGTGGCAGCGAAGCCGAAGCCGAGCAGGAACCGGTACCAGGGCAGGTCGAAGGCATAGAAGGCGACGTCCAGGTGGAACTGGGGGTCCTTCTGGTGGAAGGGCACGCCGTTGACCCACATCAGCCAGGTGCGCCACTGGCTGGCCGCGGACGCGCCGGCGATCAGGCCCACCAAGGCGGTGATCCCGAGCAGCAGCCACCTCTTGTAGGGCGCGATCCCCATGCGGTAGCGGTCGAGGCTCTGCTGCTCCATGGACATGGCGCTCAGCGGCGGACGCAGCCGGTGCGCGAGCCAGATGTTGAAGCCGACCGCGGCCGCCATCAGCAGACCGAAGACGAAGAAGAGCCCGATCTTGGTCCACAGCGTGGTCGTGAAGACGGACGAGTACTTCACCGACCGGTACCAGAGCCATTCCGTCCAGAAGCCGGCGAACATGACGAACGCCATGCCGAGGACGGCGAGGACCCCCAGTGTCATGAGCAGGGTCCGGGCTCGCCGGGACGGGCGGCCCACTCTGATCCGCGGCCCCGTGGGGCCTCCGCCGCGGTCCGGCATCTGGAAAGCCAAGGTGTGCACCTCGAAGTTCGCTGTTGATTCCGCAGGCCCCCGTGAACGCGGACCATGATCGGGGCTCCACGACCGCGGAGCCCCACCTATGCAACTTACTGGCGCTTTACTCGGTTCCCGGATCCGTGTGAGAACGAGGCAGGATTGTGACCATGTCCAACACTCCCATGGCAGCGAACCCCCTCACCCGGGCCGTGCTCGAGATCGACGAGTACGCCTCCAGCCTCGGCTGGGACCAGCCCGCTCGCCTCTTCGCCCTCGTCGACACCACGCGGCTGCGGGCCCAGGAGCCCCTGCTCGCCGCCCAGCTCGGTCTGGACGACGAGTCCGGGGCCACCTCCGGTCTCACCCCGGTCGAACAGGACGAGATCCCTGCCGACCGGCCCCTGGACGAGTTCCTGGGCACCATCGCCTGGCCCGACGCGGTGGCCGGCTGCGCGCTCACGGTGGAACGGCTGATGCTGCCGCCGTCCGCGGAGGGCTCGGTCCCCGAGGGCCTGAGCGAGAAGCAGTTGGCGAACTGGGTCGCCGGCCACCCGGAGCGCCAGGAGGTGCGGATGACGGTGGCGGTCCTTCGGGACGGCACGCGCGAGTCGGCGCTGCGACTGCGCGAGAAGGACTCCCCGACGGAGGTGCTGACGGGCCCGGACCTGGTGCCGGGTCTGGCGGAGGCGTTGTCGGCGACGTTCGAGGAGTGAGCGCCACCGGTACGTGACGCGAGGGGGCGCCCCGGAACCCCCGAACACCCCCTCGTCACGTCAGGGCGGCGCCGTCAGCCCTTGACCGAGCAGTTCGGGAGGGCGGCGGTGTCGCCGGTGCGGATGTCCTTGAGGGCGTTCAGGGCGTCCTCGATGGTGTCGACCTTGACGAGCCTGAGTCCCTTGGGGGTGTCCTTGGCGGCGGCCGAGCAGTTGTCCTTGGGCGTCAGGAAGTACTGGGCGCCCTTGCTGCGCGCGCCGACCGTCTTCATCTCGATGCCCCCGATCGGACCGACCTTGCCGTCGTCGTCGATGGTGCCGGTGCCGGCCACGAATGAGCCGCCGGTGAGGCTGCCCGGGGTGAGCTTGTCGTAGATGCCGAGCGCGAACATCAGCCCGGCGCTCGGTCCGCCGACGTCGGCGAGCTTGATGTCGATGGTGAACGGGAACGTGTGATCGGTCCCGGCGGAGATCCCGACGATGGCCCGCTCCTGACCGCTGTCGTGGGACTTCGCCGTGGTGATCGTCACATCCTGGGTCCGGGTGGCCGTCGTGTGCGCCTTCTCGGCGGCGGCCTGTTCCTTGGCGGGGACGATCGTGAAGACCACGTTCTGGCCGGGCTTGTGCTTGGTGACCAGTTCGGCGACGTCGTCGGGTGCCTTCACGGCGGATCCGTCGACGGCCTTGACGACGTCACCCGCGTGCAGCCTGCCCTCGGCCGGCGATCCCTTGAGGACCGTGGAGACGATCACCCAGGACTTCACGGGGACGCCGAGTTCCTTCAGTACGGCGACCTTGGCGCTCTCCTGGGACTGACTGAACTCCTCGGCGTTCTCCTGGGTGGACTGCTGCTCGGTCTTCCCGTCCGGGTAGAGCGTGTCGTGCGGGACGACCTTGCTGTCGTGAGCGAGCCATCCGTAGACGGCCTCGACCAGGTTCATGTTGTAGTCGGCGCTGGTGACCCGAACCGTGGTCATGTTCAGGTGCCCGGTCGTCGGATAGGTCTTGCGCCCGGAGATCTGCAGCACCGGCTCGCCGCCGTGCTCGTCGAGGGTGTTCACCGTCGGCCCCGGGGACATCTCCGAGTAGGGCACTTTGATGAACACTCCCGCACACAGGAGCGCGATCAGCATCAGGGTCGAGGCGAGCATCGTCGCGGTGCGGCGTGGCATGGAACGACAGTACGGGACAGTCGGGTAAGCGCACCGTCGGGGCCGTCCGTCCGGGCGGGCGGCCCCGGGGTTCTGGAGTGGTCAGCCGCCCGAGTGGGACTTCTCCATGGCTTCGCGGAATCGCGCATATCCGGCGAGCTCGGATCCGTCGCCCGACACCTTCCCGTTGCGACTGGCCCAGGTGCCCCACAGTCCGGCACCGATCGCGGCCAAAAGCGGAATCAGCAACCAGGCGAGCGCCGCCATGCCGACCTCCCATCCCCATGAGCGACCGCAACTGACTGATCAGCAGATTAATCGTCTGCCATGTCAACGCTCACGCCCGGGGTGCGGTTACGCAACCGGAATCCGGGTGAGGGCCTCCTCGACCCGATGGGCGGTACTTGGTGGGCCGACTGGTGCCATGGGAGTCGCTCGCCCGGGGTCAGCAGGCTCCGACCCACTCCTCCGTCCCGTCGGAGAACGTCTGGTGCTTCCAGATGGGCACTTCGTGCTTGAGGTCGTCGATCAGCTTGCGGCAGGCGTCGAAAGCCTCGCCGCGGTGCGGGCACGACACGGCCACGACGACGGCCAGGTCACCGACGCGCAGGTCCCCCACGCGGTGCACGGCCGCGAGCGCCCGCACGGGAAACTCGGCGACGACCTTCTCGGCGATCCGCCGCATCTCCGCCTCGGCGCTTGGATGACACGAATACGCCAGCTTGTCGACGTCGGCCCCGCGGTCGTGATTGCGCACGGTCCCGACGAACAGCGCGGTCCCTCCGGCCGCATCGTCCCCGACGGCCCTGAAGATCTCGTCGAGGGAGAGTGGGGTGTCGCGGACGGCGACCAGCTTGATGGGATCGTCCGCCGCCTGCTCACCAGGGTGATCGCTGTTGGATGCCATGCTCCCATCGTGCCGTACACGAGGGACGGCGAGGAACAGACGATTCACCCGGCACGCGCGCGTGGGCTTCGGAGCGTCCTACGGGAGGCCGTCCTACGGGCAGCCGGCAGGCGGAACCCGCCTTCGGGGCGCGGCTTCGGGCGGTGGAAGACGAGGGTGCGGCCGCTTCTTCGGCCACGGTGCACCCGCCGTTCTCAGGCGCGCCGCCGGGCCTTCCGCGCCCGCCGCACCACCGCGGCCGCGCCGAGCAGCGCGACCGTCGCCCCCGCGGCTCCCGCTGCCGTGGCGTCCTTGCGTCCGAGCCGGCGCCCGACCACGGTGTGCCGCCCGGCCACCTCCTCCAGCAGCTCCGCGAGAACCTCCTCGTTCGTCCACTGGGGACGCCATCCGGCGTCGTGCAGCCGGCTCCCGCTCACCACCCACGGGTACATCGTGTACGCGAGGTCCCCGGCGGGCGAGGGTGTGAGGCCGATCCGGTGCAGCCGGGCCGCGGCGCCCAGGGCGACCGTGGACGGCAGCTCCATCCGCCGGATCCCGCTGAGCTCCTCGACCTCCTCCTGCTCCAGCCATCCGTCGCACCCGACGGCCAGTTCCCCCTCGACCTTCTCCAGTACGGCGTACTCGAGGGCGCTGCACAGATCCTCGACGTGGCAGAACTGCCAGGCCGGCCGCGACCCCGCCACCACCAGCAGCCGAGGTGACTCGAAGTACCTGGTCAGCGCGGTGTCGGTGCACCCGACCAGGACAGCCGGCCGGACGACGGTGACATTGAGCCCCGGATGGGCGCGCGGCGCCCTGCGCGCGAGCCGCTCGATCTCCAGCAGGTCCCCGACGCCGGTCGCCTCCGCGGTCGCCCGCAGCTCGGCGTCCTCGGCGAGCGGCAGCTCGTTGTCCGGGAGCGCCCCGTACACCATCGCGGACGTGCACAGCACCACCCGGTGCACCCCGGCCGCCGCGGCGGCGGTCAGCACGGTCTGCGTCCCCCGGACGTTGTACGCCGTGCGCGCCGCGGTGTCCGTCTCCAGATCGAGGTCGAGGGCCAGGTGCACCACGACGTCGGCGCCCCGCAGCTTCTCCGCGATCGCCGGGTCCCGCACGTCCAGGATGTGCCACCGGGCCGCCGCGCACTCCCCGCGCCGCTCGTCGATGGCCACGACCTGCTTGATCTCGTCGGAGGCGGCGAGCCGCTCGGTGAGCAGGGCGCCGACGCCCGAGGCCGCGCCGGTGACGGCGACGACGGGGCCGCGGACGCCGGCGGGCTCGCCGGTACGCAGCGGTGCCTCCCGGGGACGGTCGCCGGGTGACGGGCGGGCCGAATGGTTTCGCGCTGCGCGAACCTGCGGATCTGGGGAACTCACCGGGCGTCTCCAGCGGTTGTCTTCAGTACGAACGCGAAGTACGCGTGCAAACCAGTTGGCATCCATCCTGCCGCAGGCCAGGTGTCGGCGAAGCACCCAGGCTCGATCCGGCCCGGGTGTCTACGCTGGGTGGTGTTGTCGGGCAGCCAGCCGCCGGAAGGAACCGGTGGCCTTACCAGCCGAGGAATCCCGTGAGTGACACCCCATTCGGATTCGGCCTTCCGCCGGAGGAGCCGGAGAACGGCGACGAGGGCAAGAAGAAGGACCAGCAGAGCGGTGGTGGTCAGGGTCCGGCCAACCCGTTCGGTTTCGGGCTGCCCGGAGCCGGTGGCGCCGGCGCCGACAACCCGCTCGCCGCGATGTTCGGTTCCCTGAACCCCACCGACCTGGGTGCGGCCTTCCAGCAGCTCGGCCAGATGCTCTCCTACGAGGGCGGGCCGGTGAACTGGGACATGGCCAAGCAGATCGCCCGCCAGACGGTCTCCCAGGGCGCCCAGGACGGCACGAAGGACGCGAGCGTGAGCCCCGGCGAGCGTTCCTCCGTCGAGGAAGCCGTCCGCCTGGCCGACCTGTGGCTCGACGGAGTGACGTCATTGCCGTCCGGCGCGGGCTCCGCCGTGGCCTGGAGCCGCGCGGAGTGGGTCGAGGCGACCCTTCCGGTCTGGAAGGAGCTCGTCGACCCGGTCGCCGAGCGCGTCGGCGCGGCCATGGGCGACGTCCTGCCGGAGGAGATGCAGGCCATGGCGGGCCCGCTGATCGGCATGATGCGCTCCATGGGCGGCGCCATGTTCGGTACGCAGATCGGGCAGGCCGTCGGCGTGCTCGCGGGCGAGGTCGTCGGCTCGACCGACATCGGCCTGCCGCTCGGCCCGGCCGGCAAGGCCGCGCTGCTGCCGCTGAACATCGAGGCGTTCGGCAAGGACCTGGGCGTCCCCAAGGACGAGGTGCGGCTGTATCTGGCCCTGCGCGAGGCCGCCCACCAGCGCCTGTTCGCACATGTCCCGTGGCTGCGCTCCCACCTGTTCGGGGCGGTCGAGGGCTACGCGCGCGGCATCAAGGTGGACACGGCGAAGCTGGAGGACGTCGTCGGCCAGTTCGACCCGCAGAACCCCGAAGAGCTCCAGCAGGCGCTCCAGCAGGGCATGTTCCAGCCGGAGGACACCCCGGAGCAGAAGGCGGCCCTGGCCCGTCTGGAGACGGCGCTGGCGCTCGTCGAGGGCTGGGTGGATGCGGTGGTGCACGCGGCGGCGAAGCCGCGCCTGGCGTCCGCGGACGCGCTGCGCGAGACCCTGCGCCGCCGCCGCGCCACGGGCGGCCCGGCCGAGCAGACGTTCGCGACGCTGATCGGTCTGGAGCTGCGTCCGCGCCGGCTGCGGGACGCCTCTCGTCTGTGGGCGTCGCTCACGGACGCGCGGGGCGTCGACGGCCGGGACGGTCTGTGGGCCCACCCGGACATGCTGCCGACGGCCTCCGATCTGGACGACCCCGACGGCTTCGTGCACCGGGAGCAGCTGGACTTCTCCGAGCTGGACCAGATGCTCGGCGAGGCCGCGGGCGGCTCCGCGGGGAAGCCCGACCTCACGAAGCGGGACGAGGGCAAGGACACCGAGCCCGGGAACGACGACGCCGAGTGAGCCTCCACGACGACGCGGTCCTCGTACTCAAGGGGTACGAGGACCAGGAAGACCTGCGCCGCACCTACCTGGAGCACCTGGAGGCACACCCGGCCGGCCTGTGGAAGGCCTGCACGGACGGGCACATCACGGCGAGCGCCCTGGTGATCGACCCCGAAGGCGGCCGCGTACTGCTGACCCTCCACAAGAAGCTGCGGATGTGGCTGCAGATGGGCGGTCACTGCGAGCCGGGGGACCCCACCCTCGCGTCCGCGGCGCTGCGGGAGGCGACCGAGGAGTCCGGCATCGAGGGTCTGGCCCTGCTGCCCAGTGGGCCGGTGCGCCTGGACCGCCACCTCACACCGTGTGCCTGGCATCTCGACGTGCAGTACGCGGCGCTCGCCCCGGCCGGCGCCCTCGAGTCGATCAGCGACGAATCGCTGGACCTGCGCTGGTTCCCTTACCGCGAAGTGGCGGGCGTCGCGGACGGATCGGTCGTACGGCTGATGGAGGCGACCAGGGAGAGACTCGCCCGAGACGGGTAGAGGCGACCCCGAGGCGGTGTCGCGCCCTACCCGTCCCCGGGTGGTCAGCTCCAGACGTTGCCCTGGTTCTGGCCCCGCGCCCCGTACTGGCCCATGCCGTACTGGGCGCGCAGCCCCTGTCCGATCACCGCGTTCTGCGGCGGCAGCAGCTCACTGGGCTGGACGAGCGCGAAGCCGCTGCCCATGAAGCTGAGCTCCCAGCCCTCACCGGTGTTGCCCCGCCGGCGCCACACCCCCGAGGAGTGGGTCTGGGCCTGCATCTGCACACGCAGGCCGGTCGACCAGGCGACGATCGCGTCGGCGTCGCAGTTGACGTACTTGTCCGGCGTCACCTGCATCAGCAGGGGCGCGCCCGATGTCATCAACGCGACCTTGCCGCGGCCGGTGATGTTGAGCTGGTACTTGCCCGAGCCGGAGATGCCGTACTGGCTGTCCACGGCGATGACCTCGTGGTGCAGCGAGGAGTCCATCGCCAGGACGTAACTGCTGTCGACGGTGAGCCCGTCCTGCTCGACGTCCATGATGTGCACGTGCTGGGCGAGGTTGGCGAGGTAGACCGTGCCCTGCCCGTGACAGCGCATCAGGTCCAGCCCCTCCCCGGTGTACGCCCGGGCACTGTGCCGGCTGCTGCTCTGGTACTCGGCGTCGAACTCGACGAGCCCCTGGTAGGCGACCATGGTGCCCTTGCGCGCCAGGACGTCGTCGTGGCCCTCCAGCAGGATCCGCAGCATCTGCGAGTTCTGCAGGCTGTAACGCTCCTGGGTCTGCTGCTCGTTGTAGCCGAAAAGCGTGCTCTGCATGGTGTGCGACTTCCCCCTCAGCCCCGGATCCGGAGGCGGTCGGTGCTGTCCTCGCTGGGCTGGACGACCACGATGCCCTGCCCGGAGAACGCCATCTGGTACGCCTCTCCGCTGCCGCGCCCGATGAGCGACTGCGCCTTGAAGCTGCGCTTGCCCTTCACCTTCAGGTTCGGGGACCAGGCCACGAGGGCGTCCGGGTCGACGTACGTCTCATCCTCGCCGCCGCCGCAGTCGACGACGATGGGCTCGCCCCGGGAGGTCAGTGCGACCCAGCCCTGACCAGAGATCTTGGTGTTCCACAGGCCCTGCCCGGCGAACTTGGCGAGCCCCTTGACGCGTTCGACACCCCACTGGAGATTCGCGTCGAAGGCGAGCAGATTGGTGGCGTTGACGGAGATCGCCTCCCCACCCAGGTTGATGACGACGACGTTCGCCCCGTAGTCGGCGAGGTAGAGCAGGCCGTCACCGGAGCACTTCATGAGGGGAGCTCCCTCGCCGGTGATCCAGTCCCGGGCGATCTGACGTACCGCGGGCGGGTTGGGCTCGTACTGGATGAACCCCTCGTAGGCGACCATCGATCCCACGCGCGCGAAAAGGTCGTTTCCGGTCTGCATGGCGACCTTCAGCATGTGACTGCCGTGGTTCTCCATGCGGGCGGTGACGGGTGCGGGAGCGAGGCCCGCGAGCGGCTGGTTCATGACGGGCTCCCTCAGACCTCGTAGGGCTGGACGACGACGAAGCTGCCGGGCGCCGCCCGGAACTGGAGGTTGACGCTCTCCCCGCTGTCCCCGGGGTAGGCGTTGCGGCGCATCCGTACGTGGCTGGAGACGACCACCTGGGCGGCGGCCGACCAGGCGACGACGGCGTTGCAGTCGGCGAACGTCGTCGGAGTGACGGGCAGCACGACGGGCGCTCCGTGCGTCTTCACCACGATCGTGCCCGTGCCCTGGAACTGCATCGTGAAGAGGGCTCCCCCGGGGATGCCATGCCCCTCGATGCGCCGGACCTCGTACTGGAGGGACTCGTCGAACGCGAGCACGTTCTCCGCGGAGACGCAGATCGCGTCGCCCTGAAGCTCGATCGGGTGCAGATGGGTGGCGTTCTCCGCGAGGAACACCTGGCCCTGCCCCGTGCAGCGCATCAACTGCATCTCCTGGCCGGTCGCGTTGCCCACGATCCGCCCGGCGAAGCCCGCGCCCTTGTAACTGAAGTCGACCTTGCCCTGGTAGAGCACCATGCTGCCCTGCCGGGCCAGCACGGGCTGGCCACCGATGCCGAGGTCGACACGGACGAGCTTCTTGTTCTGCTGGGTCCAGCGCTGCCCGGTCGGGGTCTCCTTGAAGGCCTGCAACGCGCCGGCCACCCCCACAGCCTGTGGGGCTTGCTGAGGAGCACCGTACGGAGAGGGGGCCGCGGGCGCGCCGGGATACTGGCCCGGAACCCGCCCGTACGACGGCTGCTGACCGTAGCCGGGCGGCAGCGGCGCCGACGGCTGCCCGCCGTAGCCTGGCGGCGGGCCCGGCTGCCCCGGCGGCTGAACGTAGGGCGCGGGACCCGGCGCCGGCACGGTTCCGCCGGGCGGCGTGTTCAGCGGAGCGACGATGGTGGGCGCGGCATGCACGGAAGGCGCCGGAGCCGGGGCGGGCGCCGGGGGCGGCGCAAAGCCCTGCGGTGCGGACTGCGGCTGCAGCGGCGCCGGGGCAGGGGCGGGCGGCGGAACCGGCGCGGACGGGGCGGCGAACGCGGGGGGCGCGGCGGCCTGGGCGGGCGGGGCGAACCCCGGGGCGGCACCGGACTGCGGCGGCTGCGGCGCAGGCGTCTCCTCCTCGAGGACCTCACCGCCGAAGTTCTTCAGCAACGCGTCGAGTCCGCCGTCGAAGCCCTGGCCGACCGCGGCGAACCGCCAGACGTCCTTCAGATAGAAGTCGCCCAGCATGACGGCGCGTTCGGTGGAGAACTCCGAGCCGTTGAAGGAGTACCGGGCGACCTCCTCGCCGCCGGCGACGATACGCAGGTATCCGGGGGCGATCTGCGACATCTGCCCGGCGCCGTCGATCGTCGCCGTGAACGACAGCTTCTGGATCCGCGGTGGGATCCTGTCGAGCGTGACCCGGAAGGACTCCGTGTCGCCCGCCTGGGCACCGAGGAGCTGAATGGACTCCTCCGGCGTCTTCGGCTGGTTGAAGAAGACGAAGTACCGGTCGTCCGAGAGCCGTTCGTCGGCGTCCAGACCGAAACAGCTGATGTCGAAGGTCAGTCCGGGCCCGGAGATCTGCACGCCTACGTACAGATCCGTGCCCGCGGTGAGGTCACTGATCCTGGCCTTGTGGCCGCGTTGGAATTCCCTGGCCATGCGTAACGACCGTCCCCCATCCCGAATGTGAGTGCGTCGCGCCAGGCTAGCCGCAAACGCCCGGAACGGACGCGGCCGGTACAGACCCGGTACACAACCGCTTCCCCGGCGGCACCCGACAAGTCGGCCCCCCTCCACGGGGTTGTCCGACTACTCCTCGGCGGGTGCGGGCTGATGCGGCAGCCGGTCGGCCGCGACCACGCCCTCGAGGTAGCCGCGGGCACGCTCCGTGCGGGGATACGCCTCCAGCAGCCTCCAGAAACGCGGCCCGTGGCCCGGCACGAGCAGATGCGCGAGCTCGTGCAGGAGGACATAGTCGACGACGTACTCCGGCATGCCCTGCAACCTGTGCGACAGACGGATGCTGCCCTCGGCGGGGGTGCACGAGCCCCAGCGTGTGTTCTGGTTGGTGACCCAGCGCACCGAGCTGGGTCGCGCGCGGCCGCCGAAGTACTGCGTCGAAAGCCGCTCGGCACGCTCGGCGAGCTCGGTGTCGCCGATCACCCGCTTGCTCTCCTGGGCGGCCAGCTTGGCGAGCATGACGGTCACCCAGCGCTGCTCCTCCGCCTCGGACATCCGGGCGGGGATGAGCACGACGGTGCGATCGCCCTCGCGGTACGCGGACACCGTCCGGCGGCGTCGCGCGCTCCTGCGTACCTCGATCGCGCTCGCCCCCGAGCCGCTCGGCGGCTGGCTCGTCGTGCTGCGCTGTGGGGTTCCGGCGCGGTGCAGTGGGTCGGCGGGCACGCCCTGACGTTACCCGCTGCGCACGGGGGAAGTCCCGCCTCCGGTACGGATCGCTGTCGATCCGCACCCCGTGAGCTTGATTTGTACGACCGATACCCGCGCCTGTGGACAACTTTGTGCACGCCCCCGTACCCCCCAGGCATCCTGGCATGCGGTAACAGACCACAATATCCCTCACTCAACAGGGACATACCACTACAAAGGGGCCATCATGCATCCGATGGTGAAGCCCGCGCTGCGGCGCGGCTGGCGCGATCTCAACACCGTGCAGTTCGGGATGGCACCCGCGCACGCGATGGTGCTCGGTCCCATGGACACCGCGACGGGCAGCTTCCTCGCCCTGCTCGACGGCACCCGTGGACTGCCTCTGCTGCGCGAGGAGGCTCGCCGCACGGGCCTGCCCGAGGGACACCTCGACGCACTCGTCGACAACCTCAGCACCGCGGGACTGCTCGACGACGCCACTGGCGGAGGCCCCCAGGCACAGGCCCTGCGCGCCAAGACGGCGGTCCTCGACCGCCTCCGTCCCGATCTGGCATCCCTGTCACTGACCACCCGTGCACCGGGCGAACCCGGCCGGCGCTTGGCCGCGCGCCGCTCCCTGCGGGTCCAGGTGCGCGGCGCCGGCCGCGTGGGGGCGGTCCTCGCCGCACTGCTCGCGGGAGCGGGCGTCGGCGAGGTCGACGTCTGCGACACCGGTCACGTCGAGCCGTGGGACGTGGCACCGGGCGGACTGCCGGCCGACTCCGTCGGCGAGCGCAGAGAGGAAGCGGCCCGCCGCGCGGTACGCGCGGCCGCCCCCGACCGGCCACCGCGCCGGCAGCGACCGTCACGCCGCTCCCCCCACAACGAGCCTGGCCCGGCCCTCTCCCTGGTGATCCTCGCCCCGCGCGACGGCGTCGACATCCACGCACCCGACCCGTTCGCCGCCGAACCGCTGATCGCCTCCGGAACTCCCCATCTGTACGCGGGTGTCGTGGAGGGAACGGGAGTCGTAGGCCCGTTCGTCCTCCCGGGCGACACAAGCTGCGCGGGCTGCCTCCACCGAGGCCGCGCCGACCGGGACGAGACCTGGCCACGCCTGGTCGCCCAATGGCGCTCCGGACGCCCGCCGCAGGTCCAGCCGTGCGACCTCGCGCTGGCGACCGCTGTCGCAGGCGTCGCCGCCGGACATGCGCTCGCCTTCCTGGACGGCGAGGTGCCCTCCAGCGCGGGCGCGCGCTGGGAGGCAGGCGTGCCCCGCCTCGACTGGCACGCGCGACCGGTCTGGCCCCACCCCGCATGCCCGTGCGGCGCGGCGGAGAGAGGTAAGGGGGAACACACCTCACAGGCCGATGAGCCGCACGAGACAATGGCCGAGCGACGGCCGTCGAGGAACCTGTCCCGCAAGGCGCACGCAGCACGGCTGTCTGGGACTTGGAGGGCGCATGTCTGATCTTCCCCGGAAGGCGGTCACCCGGACCGCGAAGCTCGCCGCGCTCCCGCTCGGCTTCGCCGGCCGGGCGACCTGGGGGCTCGGCAAACGGATCGTGGGCGAATCCGCAGAGCTCGTCGGCCGAGAACTCCAGCAACGCACGGCCGAGCAACTGTTCAAGGTGCTGGGCGAGCTGAAGGGCGGGGCGATGAAGTTCGGGCAGGCTCTGTCCGTCTTCGAGTCGGCGCTGCCCGAGGAGGTCGCCGGACCCTACCGCGCCGCCCTGACGAAGCTTCAGGAAGCGGCCCCTCCGATGCCGACACGCACCGTGCACGGCGTACTGGAGGAACGCCTCGGCGAGGACTGGCACGAGCTGTTCGTGGAATTCGAGGACAAGCCCGCGGCGGCCGCCTCGATCGGCCAGGTGCACCGCGCGGTGTGGCACAACGGACGCGAGGTCGCCGTGAAAGTGCAGTATCCCGGCGCCGGCGACGCACTGCTCTCCGACCTGAGCCAACTCAGCCGCTTCGCCCGCCTCCTCGGCCCCCTGATCCCCGGCATGGACATCAAGCCCCTGATCGCGGAGCTGCGCGACCGGGTTTCCGAGGAGCTGGACTACGGACTGGAGGCCCAGGCCCAGCGGGCGCACGCGGAGGAGTTCGCCGACGACCCGGATTTCATGGTCCCCGCCGTGGTCCACCAGTGCGACCAGGTCCTGGTGACCGAGTGGGTCGACGGCATCCCGCTGTCGGAGGTGATCTCCGACGGTACCCAGGAGCAGCGGGACCGCGCAGGCCAGCTGCTGGCCCGCTTCCTCTTCTCGGGCCCGGCCCGCACGGGTCTGCTGCACGCCGACCCGCACCCGGGCAACTTCCGGCTCGTGCCCGGTTCTGGCGACGGCGCCCGGAAGGAGGAGTGGCGGTTGGGGGTCCTCGACTTCGGCACGGTCGACCGGCTGCCGGGCGGCCTGCCGATCCCCATCGGCCACTCCCTGCGCCTGACCCTGGAGGGCGATGCACAGTCGGTCTATGAACTTCTGTGCGAAGAGGGCTTCGTGAAGGAATCCATCGAACTCGACCCCGATGCGGTGCTCGACTATCTCCTCCCGATCATCGAACCCGCTCAGGTCGAGGAGTTCACCTTCACCCGTGGCTGGATGCGCAGCCAGGCCGCCCGCGTCGCCGACCCGCGTTCCCCCGCGTACCAGCTGGGCAAACGGCTGAATTTGCCCCCGGCGTACCTCCTCATACACCGGGTGACGCTGAGCACGATCGGCGTGCTGTGCCAGCTGGGCGCGACCGTCCGTCTGCGGGACGAGCTGGAGGAGTGGCTACCGGGCTTCCTGCCTGAACAGGAGCAGGCCGCGGAAGCGTGACCGGGGCTGTCTGTGTGGAGTGGGGGCGGAGGGGTGGGGGTGGGGCGGGGG
>NZ_JAYWVC010000181.1:0-15919 GCF_036281785.1 Streptomyces chiangmaiensis
GCTTTTGATGCGGACCGCTCAGTCGTGTCATTCGAGGATGTGAATCTTTTCTGACGCCCTCGCGGCAGACTGGAATGCCCCAAGCTAAGATAATTCGTTACGCAATCCGCTGTGGTCAGCGCCCGCCGAACCCTTCGTCAGTCGACATGACCTCGTGCCCCAGGGGCATAAGGGAGATCGGAATCAGCTTGAGGTTCGCCCAGCCGAAGGGGATCCCGATAATCGAAAGGAAGAGCGGGATGCTCGTGACGAGGTGACCGAGGGCGAGCCACCAGCCCGCGAAGATGATCCAGATTACGTTGCCGATATACGAGGGCGCCCCGGCATCCCGCTTCGGCACCGTCGTGCGGCCGAAGGGCCAGAGCACGAAGCCGGCGATCCGCAGCGAGGCGACGCCGAAGGGGATCGTCACGATCAAGACGAAGCAGATCAGCGCAGCCAGCGTGTAGGCGAGCGCCATCCAGATTCCGCAGAAGACCAACCACAGGACGTTGAGGATGAGGTTGATCAGTTTCATGATCACTTCCCCTTCGTGGATGACGCTCGTACCGGGCCTCACCAGCCAGTATCCAGCGCTCAGGCGCGAAGCCGGAACCGCAACGCCCTCGTGGGAGGGTTGTGAGCGCCGGGGAGCGATTCCGTTCGGTGTCGCCAACTTCAAGCTCATCCCGGTCTCGCTGCTCCCTCTGGGGCGCGAAATCGTACGCACGAACGAGCCGTTCGCCACAAGCTGACGGGCAGCCGATCCGCCCCCTCTCGCACGCGAGCACGTACGGCCGCCTCGACCACACAGCAGAGGGCGGACCGGGCCGGCACCCCGCCTTCGCCCTCTGCCCGCCCTCCTTCGAAGAACCGCCGCGTCACCTCGCGGTACGACGCATCGACGTCTGTCTCGCGTGAGGCCGGGGGTTGTCCACAGGCCGCCCCCGATTGCCGGTGACCCCCTGCATCACGAACCCATGACCGAGTACGAGCAGTTGCTGGACAGGGTGGCGCAGCAGGCCCGCGACACCCGCCCGTGGGGCCGGCCTTCGCTGCCCGAGCCCGTGGAGGATGCCGCGCTCACCCGTGCCGAGGCGGCCTTGGGCTTCTCCCCGCCCCCGCTGCTCGCCGGCCTGTACCGGCGGATAGGAGACGGCGGATTCGGCCCGGAGTACGGCCTGTTGCCCCTGCTCGACAGCCCGCCAGCCGGCGAGCCGACCGCCGTCCCCCAGTACCTCGCGAACCGCGAGAGCGGCCGCAAGCACTCCGACTGGCCCTGGCCCGAGGGCGTCCTGCCGATATCCCACTGAGGCTGCGGCATGTACGCGTGCGTGGACTGCCGTACCCCACAGGGCACGGTCCTGCTCTACGAGCCGAACGCCGACGACGCCGACCACGTCTGGTACGTGGACGCCCCCGGCCTCGCGGACTGGCTGCGCGCCTGGCTCGAGGGCACCGGCTGGTACGAGGAGTCCAACGACGGCATGGACCTGCCGCCGTGGCCGGACTTCCTGACACGCACGGGCCGTGCTCGGGCCTCGTAGCCCGGCACGTTCACACGGCGGCTGCGGGGCGACCGGGGCATGCGAGCGGTGGCCTCGCGGCTAGCGCGCGGCCACCCACCGCCGAATGCCGGCCCAGCACACCCGCGCCCGCACCAACCGACACCCCAGGCAGCACGAACGCCAGCTCGGCGCACCGGATGAGCCCGATCGCCGGTACGACGCGCGAAGCCGGCGACGAATCCAGCGTCCAGGCGGAGGCATTGGCGACGGTGTAGTACGCCAGCACTCCGAAGGAGGAGAAACCGATCGCGCCGCGCACGTGCACCGTTGCGGCGAGGGCGGTCACCACGACGCCCACGGCCAGTTCGGCCCGGTGCGGCACCTTGAAGCGCGGATGCGCGGCCGCCAGGGCGCCCGGCAGATGGCGTTCGCGGGCCATGGCCGGCGTCGTCCGCGAGACGCCCAGGATCAGTGCCAGCAGTGAGCCCAGCGCGGCGACAGCGGCTCCCATGCGCACCGCCGGGCACGCCCGCCGCCCGTACTGCGTCGGCCAGCGGTGCCCCAGCACGCGCCAGCCCATCGGCACCCGGCACGGAAAGGGCGGCGACAGCCACCGCCGCGTACACGATCAGTGCGATGCCGAGCGCCAGCGGGATCGCCCGCGGGATGGTGCGTGCCGGATCCCGGACCTCCTCGCCGAGGGTGGCGATCCGCGCGTACCCGGCGAACGCGAAGAAGAGCAGCCCGGCCGCCTGCAGCACCCCGTCGGCCCCACCGGACGCGCCGACATCCAGGCGGGCGGTGTCGGCCGCCCCGGACCCGAGGCACAGCACGACCACAGAAGCGAGGACTGCCAGCACCACCGCCACGACCACCCGGGTCAGCAGGGCCGACTTCTGCACGCCGCCGTAGTTCACGGCGGTCAGAGCCACCACGGCTGCCACGGCCACCGCGTGCGCCTGCCCCGGCCAGACGTATGCGCCGACGGTGAGCGCCATCGCCGCGCAGGGGCGGTCTTCCCGACGACGAACGACCAGCCCGCCGGATACCCCCAGAACACGCCGAGCCGTTCGCGCCTGTACACATACGTGCCGCCCGACGCGGGATACAGGGCGGCCAGCCACGCCGAGGACGCCGCGTTGCAGTAGGTGACCACGGCAGCGACCGCGAGCCCGATCAGCAGACCGGAACCGGCTGCGTGCGCCGCGGGGGCCAGGGCCGCGAAGATCCCGGCCCCGACCATAGATCCCAGGCCGATGACGACGGCGTCCCCGACCCCGAGGGTCCGGCGAAGTTCCAGGCCATCGGGCTGCCGTGCCCCGGACTATGTCATAGGGCGAACCATGCTGATGCCTGCAACCGGCCGCTGTGGCGGAGGTGTCCTTCCTGACGACGGGCCCACACGAAAGCAAGAGCGAGCGCGAGCGCGCCGCGGCGTCTACGAATGAACAGAGCCTGGCCGGAGCAGGAGCACAGCACAGGCACAGCGCGGAGAGGCAGGTTCACGGCATGGGCATTGTCGGTTGGATCATTCTGGGGCTGTTGGCAGGCGCCATCGCCAAGTTCCTGCTGCCGGGCAAGGACCCCGGCGGTTTCATCGGAACGACCCTCATCGGCATCGTGGGTGCCTTCATCGGCGGCTGGATCTCCGCGCGCTGGCTGCACCACCCGATCACCAAGCAGTTCTACGACGGCGCCACCTGGGCTGCCGCGATCGGCGGCTCGCTGGTGCTGCTGATCATCTACCGCATCCTGTTCGGCGACTCACGGCGCTGAGCGCCTCCTGAGGCCGCAGCCGGCAGCAGAGAAGGGTGGGCACCCGGGGCGAAGTGCCGACCCTTTCTCGTACCGTCCGACGACCTACCGGTAGTTGACGTACTGCCCGTTTGATCGTCTGACCTGCACGTGATCCCCGAAAGGGCGGTTGACGTGCAGAAACTACTGACAGCACTTGCCATCGTTTCGCGGCGCTATCCGCGGCCTTGTGCCCTCGATGTGCCCTCTGCTGCTCGCGGTCCTCCGACTCCGCTTTGCCTCCGTCGCCCTGACAGACGCAAAGCGGCGCCGCCCGATGCTCGCAACATCGAACGGCGCCTTGATCCGAACCCCTTCCCATCAAGGAGTCCAGACCCGTGAACGACCGTATCGAACCCTCCGCCCGGGAGCTCAGCTACCTCCTGGCGGCCGTCCTCGAGGCCATCGCCATCCCGCACCCCGCGACCGTCGGTGACAGCGAGGTGCACGACCGCATCCTGCTCGACCGCGTCATGGACGCCCGGATCGCCCTCGAGGGCGTTCTCCAGCAAGGCGACGACCCGGGATGGGCCGCCGACTACCTGCGGGCCCGTCTCGCCGAGAATCCGGCCACCGGCTACCGCACTGAGGGCGGCCCGGTGAGCACCCGTGAGCCCCTGTACGGGGCCGCCGCCGACCGTGTTCGTGACCGCCTCCGTGACGTCGACACCGCCGTACGCGTCCTCGCCGCGGTCATGCCCGACGCGATCCGGGCGGGACTGCAAAAGGTCATGCCCGACCGGTACACGCCGGAGCTGGCGGATCAGATAGCGGCCGACGTGATCGCCCGCCTCACCGCCGAGCTGGGTGACGCTCGATGAGCAAGCCACGCGCGATCTCGGTGCGCACAACGCCGGAACTCCTCGAGGACCTCGAGGAGTTGCAGAACAGCGGTATGACGCAGTCTGACGCGGTCAGGTTCGCTGTACGACTCCTTGCGCAGGCGCACCGCCACCTCGAGGGGCAGGAGCCATGGCCGGCGGTGCTGTCCATCCGCGTCCGTGACCTGTACGAGTGGCGCGACAAGGGCGTATGACGTACGACGGCTCTGTCATACCCATGTGGTAGGCCGTATGACACGGCCCCCGGCATCCAGACACCGGGGGCCGTGCGGCTTGCAGGGCGGCCGCGGTGTTGCTCGCCGTCGCGGCCGCCCTTCCCGGCGCTCCCGATGCGGAAGCGGGGCGCCGGGGGTCTTCAGTGGTTCGGGTGCCTGCGGGGCTGGGCGGCAGCGATCCGCTTGCACCAGGCGTGCAGGAAGACGGTTCCGCCGGGCCCGGATGCGGCCTCGATGTGCCGCACCTCGTACGTCTCGCCGTCACGGATCGGCTTGTCGCAGCGCGCACAGATCCTCATCGGGCACCCCCACGAGCAGCACGGCGGGCAGCGGACCACTGGCGACGCAGACGGCCGGCCTCTGGGCAGGCGACGGCGGTTTCCGTACGGCACCTGCGGCAGGCAATGCAGTGGGCCGTAAGGGCGCGGTACTCGGCTGCTGCTGGTTCCGCGGCGGCGCGGATGACCTTAGTCTCTGGCATGTCGACTCCTCACAGTCGGCCACACCCCCGGGCCGTTCGCGCGGTCGCGGGGGCCTTCTGTGTCCGACCGTAGCGCAGGTGCGATATGTGCGATACCCCCGATAGGCGCGCGAGCCTCGCCGTGCGCGCCGGTCGTGCCTAGCTTCGGATCATGAAGTGGAAGCCTGACGAGCCGAAGTGGCGACAGCTGTTCGAGGTGCTGCGGGAGCGCATCCTCGACGGCACGTATCCGCCGGGTACCAAGCTTCCGTCCGTCGTTCAGCTCACAGGAGAGTTCGACATCTCCGAAGTGCCGGCGCGGCACGCGCTCAAGGAGCTACGCGCGGTCGGCCTGGCCGAGATGCACGTCGGTGAAGGCACGTTCGTGACTGGACTGCCCGCTCCGCCCGAGGGATAACGGCGCAAGTCAGCGCGCTCCGAGAGGGGGCGACGGTGGGGGAGGGGAGTGGTTAGCTGCCCCATGCAGTCGTCGCCGAGCGAGTAGGCAGGCACGACAAAGGCCCCCACCTAAAACGGGTAGGGGCGTTGTCGCTTCCGACGGGAGGAAGTCTGTTCTCCGCCCCCGCCCGGGGAGATCGGGCCGGGCGGGGGCGGAAGCAATCAGGTCGCGGAGTGCACGGCCTTGCGTTCCTTGGCCGGTACCTGGTCGACGAGTTCGGGTGGGATCGGCTGCCCCGCGAGCACCCACCGCCGAGTGCCGTCGGGCAACTCGACGACCTGGTCCTTCTTTGGGAACCACTCGGTCACGGCCGAACCCCGGTCGTGAGGACCACCGCGGTCGGCTGCGGTACACCGATGTCGTACCGGCATGTCACCCGCACCGCGACCTGGTCCGCGTTGAACGCGAACGACTCGTCGACCTGCAGCTCGACTTGCCGGGCCACCGCGACGACGACCTGACTCATGTCGGCGAGGATGATGCTGGAGCAGTCAGTCGACGTGCCCGTCGTTTCGGTGATCGACAGGCTGTTGGAGATGTACACCGGCCGGCCCCATAGGGTCGGGCGGACGCCCTGCGTCGGGTCGATGCTCACGATCGGCCGCTGCTGCGAGTCCACCAGCTTCCGCACCGACGACCACGTACGCGAGTGCATGATCCACGCGGACCGGTCCGGGTCGAGGTTCGCCCCGTCGTACGCCGCCATGGTGTCGGCGAGGAATGCGAAGGTGAGGGCACCACCGTTCGTACCGGTCGACGGGCCCGCCGTCGCACCGGTCGTGTTCCGCAGGCCGCGCAGGTTCTGCCCCGTGCCGTCACCGGTCACGAGCTGCCGGTCCAGCTCCACCGCCATGTCACGCAGCAGACTGTTCGCGACGACCTGCCGCAGCTCCGGCTGCGAGTCCTCGATCGCCTCCCGCGCGATCAGCGTCATCGCGGCGAACTTCTTCGGGTCGAGCGTGATGTCGGACAGGGACGGATCGGCAGGCGTGATCGCGGTGTTCTCCGCCAGACCAGCGATCGTCACCGCGCTGGTCACCTTCGGTACCTTCACCGACCCGGCACCCTGCACCGGCAGGATCACCGGCCCGGCGTCCAGAACCGCCGTGCGCTTCCGCAGCAGATCGAAGTAGGTGTTCGCGTACTGCACCGGGATGAACGCACCCAAAGTACCGACGGCGCGCTGCTCGGTCTGCAACTCGCGGAACTCGGCCAGGCCCGGAAGCCACGACCGTGTGGCCGGCCCGGACGGCGTGCCACCACGCAGACGGTCCATCGCTGCAGCCGCATCCTGTGCGCGCTGCTCCTGGTCCTTCAGCTCACCGATCCGCTCGTCCAGCGCATCCAGAGCCGTCTGGTGGTCCTGCCACCGGCGCTCCTCATCCTCGGAGAAGTGCCGGGCCTCCGACGCGGCCTTCTCCGCCAGAGCCATGCTCTCCTGGTAGACCTTCTCGCGGCGGACCTTCAACTCCGCCAACACCTGCGACATGGCGCCGCCTCCATCACATCCAAGGGGGGTGATGGAGACCCGGGGCACAAGCCGCTCAGCCGGTCTCCGACTACACCTGTAGTTTACCCGCGGCGCCGCTGCTCACGCCGGTCCGCGCGACGCTCTGAGGGCGACCGCAGAATCCGCGCCTCCATCGCCACAATCCCGATGACGGCCGCCGCGGTCTCCTTGTACAACTCGCGGCGCCGGTCCCGCTCCGCCGCCGCCGAACACGCCAAAGCGTTGAAGTACTCCGCCGACCCCTCGTTACCGGCCTCCGACAGAGCGTCTCGCCGCTCCGCCGCAGCGAACACGGTGAGCCGCAACTCATCGTCCGACAGCTCACCCCAACGTAGGCCGTCTGCTTCCTCGTACAGATCCATGATCAACACTCCTTCAAGATCATCCGTTGGATTTTTGGCGGGGGGAGAGAACTGACTGGGCGCGGGGTCAGCGGGGCCCTGGCTCTCAAAAAATCGGACACATCGGTCACCATTGTTGTGAGTTGATGATCTGTGACTCGATGTTCCAGTACCTGCCGTCGGGCAGGGGCACGTACTGCTCGCCTCGTGCTTTGGCTGCCTCGATGACGGACACGGGGATGCTGGTGCGGTTGTCGATGCGGACTGTGCCGTCGGGCATGACGGTTGTCGGTGCGTCCTGCCATCGCTTGCGTGCGCCGGCCGACCGGTTGCATGAGGCGTGTGTCATGCCGCGGTATGCGGTGCGGTCGTCGTTGTGGTCGAGGTCGAGGGCTTGGCCTTCGAGCATGGGCTCGCCGCAGTAGTGGCAGGGTTTGCCGATGGCTTCGGCGAGTAGGCGTCGACGTAGGCGCTGGTGGTGGCCGCCGTAGCCGCGGCGCGTGGTGTCACCCATGGATGCTCCTTCGGTTCAGGCGGCGTCGTCGCCGTTGGTGTTCCAGCGGGCGATCTTGACCGCCATGCGGGCTCGGAGGCCGTGGGCGCGGGCTTCGGCCAACTCGGCTCGTGCCCGTCGGCGTTGCTCGAGCTTCCGTTGTGCGGCGGCGATCTTGGCGCGCACTGCGATCTCAACTACGGACATCTGGTCGGTCATGAGGTCTCCATGTCTGTGACTGTGAGTGACTGTTGTTCGACGTCTGCGCCATTGGCGCCACCATTCGCGCCATTGGCGCCAGGGTCTGAGGGTTGGCGCGACTGGCGCGACTGTGGCGCGACTGCCGAAGCGTCCTCACTCTCCGGAGTGGTGGTGAGTCCTTCGATCCGCCAGTAAGCCCCCTTTCCGAACCCGGCTCGCGCCGAGACGACTCCCGCCTTCCGCATAGCGCGTTGGAGGGTCCGTTCTGAGATGTCGTCCGCGGCGGCAGCCTTCTTCACGTCCTTCGACGGCGCCTCCCCGCCGTGCTCCATGAGGTAGCCGCGGAGCCAGTCGGCGGCTTCGCCGCGGTCGCCGCGGTCGCCGATCTCCTGGGCGGCGGCGAGGATGTCCTCGACGCTGCGCGCGGACTCGCCGAGGAACTCGAACCGTCCGACGTGGGCTACGCCCGTGCGGGTCGGTACCTCGGTCCCGGCAATCGTGTAAGCGAGCGAGGGAAGGTCGGCGCGTCCGAGGCTGTTCTTCGCCTGGGTCATGACACGGCAGTCGTTGTCGTCGTCGCGGGCGAACCCGAACACGGCCCTCGGGACGTTCTTGAACGCACCGGACCCGGTGATCAGGGAGGCCGGGTCGGTGCCGGAGCCCTTGTTGAAGTGGGCGATGCCGAGGAGGATCGCGCCCGTCCGGTCGGCCATGCGGGCAAGAGGGTCGAGCGCCTGGCGTACGTCGCGTTCGCGGTGGGTGTCGATGCCCTTGCCGATGCACGACATGAGCGGGTCGAGGACGACCAGGGCGATGCGGTGGGCGATGATCTCCTTCTCCATCAGGCTGTTGTCCTGCGGGAGGGAGAGCGTGGTCTCGCCGTATTCGTGGTCGACGGCTTCGACGCGCCACACGCGGTCGAGGTCGGCGCCGGCCGCGAGGAGGCGGGGCACGATGGTCTGCTTCCAGGAGTCCTCGACCGCAATGTAGAAGACGTCGCGGGGGGTGCCCTCGAACGCTCCGGGGAGCGTGCCGCGGGTGATGTGGGCGGCCATCCAGATACCGAACGACGACTTGCCAGTGCCTTCCCGTCCGGCGGCGATCGTCATGGCACCGGCAGGGATACGGCCGTTGCCCTCGTCGAGCCACCCCCACACGACGGGCTCCGGCTCGATGTCCGAGGCCCGGGTGAGCTTGAGTCGCCGCTTCGGTTCGTCGACGGGGCCGTCGTCTGGGACGTACAGCAGCGGTTCGTCAGGGTCCATCGGCGCGCCCGCCAGGTGTTCCATGATCGGCGGAAACTGGGTCACGCGGCGGTCTCCTGACGGGTGTTGGTGGGGAGGTCGACTTGGCGGCCGCCGATGTAGTGCCGGTACCAGCCGGGCCGTCCGGGGATCTGGATGGGTGGCCAACCGGGGGTCGCGACGACTTGGCGGGCGATGGGCGGCAGAGGTGGTGACGGCGGCAGGGTGAGCGCCGGGGCCCGGTTCGCGTCGCGGAACCAGTCGAGGAGCTGCTGTTCGTCGCCGTACCGTCGCCAGTACTCGGCGGCGGTGAGGATGGCGGCGGTCTTCCGCGGGTCGGACGGGTCGAGTTGCTGCCAGGCGTGGGTGCCGTAGGCCGGCCAGTCGGCGACACCGAGGGCGGTCACGGTCGCGGACGCCCACAGGGTGATCTGCTCGTCGAGAGCGTGGGCGTTCACGGCGCACCCCAGAACACGGTGTGGAGTTCCGACAGTTGGAAGCCGCGCTGGTGGCAGCGGGCGAGTTCACGTCGCAGCTCGGCGCGGGACAAGCCGTAGCGGTTGGGGCGCCTGTACAGTGGCAGTCGACCGCTCGCCCGCTGGTCTTTTTGCCCCCGCGCCCGTCCCACCGGGCCGGGGGTGTTCTTTTGGCTCATGCCGCCGCGCCCCCGATGGTCTGCTCGTCGAGCCACTTCTCGACGCTGTCCCAGCGGGCCCTCAAATGCCGGCCGACCTTGATGAGCTTCGGGCCGCCCCCGCGGCTGGACCACTGGTAGACGGTTCCGATCGGGACGCCGCAGTAGTCGGCGATCTCCTGCGCGGTGGCGAGCTTGCGCCTCTGCGCTTCGGTGACCTGGGGCAGTGGGATGCGAGACATGGATGGACACTCCTTGTGCGCCACAAGCACAGTCTGTGCTGAAACAGATGCTGCCATGGCTTGCCAAGCTGTGTCCAGTGCTGCAAAGCTGTGTCTGTGAAGCACACCGATGAGCTTGATGATCCAGTCGCGACGATCCGGGCCCGAGTCAAGGAACTCCGGGCACGCAAGGGATGGAGCGCGAGCGACCTTGCTAAACGCCTGGTCAAGAAGGGGATTCTCTGGAATCGATCAGTGGTCGCGAACTTTGAGAGCGGTCGGCGCCCCACGGTGAGCGTTCCCGAATGGCTCGCCCTGGCCCGGGTGCTCGACGTCTCCCCGCTGCACCTACTCATCCAGCCTGAGGGCCCGGGGGAGAAGGGTGACGCCTCATACAACGTCACGTCGGACGACGCGGTCACGAGAGACGCTGCGCGTGCATGGGTGCGAGGCATGACTGCCCTCCCTGACACCGACTTGAGAATCTTCTTTTCGGAGATGCCGGCGGAGGAGTGGGGCAACATTTGGGCGTTGGCCAAGAATCCGGCCGATGTCGACCCCGACGCGCGTTTCAACGAGCCCGGCAAGTGGCTGCGGCGCGCGTACGGCGGCTACGGGAACCCGGACGTGATCGGGGGCGACGATGGCTGACGTATACGACCGGTGGCACCTTTCGCGGCCGGCGGCCGACGCCGAGACGTGCGCCGAGCACAGCAGCAAGACCCGCGCGCTCGTGCCCAGCGTCGACCATGGCAAGGGGAAGCGGTGGCAGGTCCGTTGGCGTGACGCGGCGGGGGAGCAGAAGAAGGAGAACTTCACCAAGCGCAGCCAGGCCGACACCCGCGCAGCCACGATCGAGGCCGACCTCGCCCGCGGTCTGTACGTCGACCCTGCGGCCGGCAAGGAGAGCTTCCGGGCCGTCGCCGAGCGGTGGCGTACCTCGGCTGTGCACCGCGGCGGTACGTCCTCCCGTGTCGAGCGGGCCCTACGGCTGCACATCTACCCGACGTTCGCCGACCGGCCGATCGTCACCATCCGCCCGTCGGAGGTGCAGGCGTGGGTCAAGGACCGCTCGCAGGTCCTCGCGCCGACCACGCTCCGGGTGACGTTCGCCTACCTGGTCACGATCATGCACACCGCCGTACGGGACCGCACGATCGCGGTGAACCCGTGCGCCGGCATCAAGCTGCCCGAGGTCCGGCGAGCGGAGATCGTGCCCCTGCATGCAGACGCCGTACGCGCGCTCATCGAAGCCGCCCCGGCCCGGTACCGAGCGATGATCCTGCTCGCCGCGGCCTCCGGCCTCCGGCAGGGCGAGGTGTTCGGCCTCGAGGTCGACTGCATCGACTTCCTGCGCCGCGAGGTGACGGTGCGGCAGCAGCTCATCACCCCGGACAAGGACACCGACGCCGAGACCGACGAGGCGCCGGAGCCGTACCTCGGCGAGCCCAAGACGCACGAGAGCTACCGCACGGTGCCCCTAGCCGGGGTCGCGGTCGACTCGCTCGCCGCGCACCTTCAGCTGTACCCGGCCGTGACGGTGGAGATCGAGGACCGGACGGACCCGCGGAAGCCGAAGCGCCGGAAGGCGCAGATGCTGTTCACCAGCGACCGGGGCGAGGTGATCAAGCGGGCGAGCTGGTCGCACGTGTGGGCGCGCATGGAGGACCGTGCGAACGAGGCGCTCGCCAAGGAGTACGCCGAGTCGTACGCGACGTGGGTGCAGCGCGGCCGGCCGGACGGCGCCGAGCCTGCCCCGGTGCGTGTGCCGGACGGGGCGAGCATGCACGACCTGCGCCACTTCTACGCCTCGGCGCTGATCAAGAACCGCGAGAGCGTGAAGACGGTGCAGCGGCGACTCGGTCACTCCAAGCCGTCGATCACGCTCGACATCTACACCCATCTCTGGCCCGACGATGAGGACACAACGCGGGCGGCCGTGGAGTCGGTCCTCGGCGATGTGCCCGCGTTGTGCCCTCCAGCAAGATCCGTTTCCGGATAGTGCAGGTCAGACGACCGAGTCAGCGGTAGTTGACGAACTGCAGCGCGAAGTCGAAGTCCTTGCCCTTCAGCAGAGCGATCACGGCCTGCAGGTCGTCGCGGTTCTTGGAGCTGACGCGCAACTCGTCACCCTGGACCTGTGCCTTGACGCCCTTCGGGCCCTCGTCGCGGATGATCTTCGCCACCTTCTTCGCGTTCTCCTGGGAGATGCCCTCCTCGATCGACGCGAAGATCTTGTACTCCTTGCCGGAAAGTTGGGGCTCACCGGCGTCCAGGGACTTCAGGGAGACCCCTCGCTTGACCAGCTTCGACTGGAAGACGTCGAGGATGGCGTTCACCCGGTCCTCGGAGTTGGCCTGCATCAGGATCTTGTCGCCGGACCAGGCGATCGAGGCACCGACGTTCTTGAAGTCGTAGCGCTGCGAGATCTCCTTGGCGGCCTGGTTGAGGGCGTTGTCGACCTCCTGCCGCTCGACCTTCGAGACGATGTCGAAACTGGAGTCGGCCATGTCCTGTGGCTCCTTGTATCGGGATGGGTCGGTGCGTACCGGCGTGCGAGAGCGCGGCCGCCCGGCCCGGCGTCGATCCCGGGCCGCATCCGGCTAAGCCTAGCCACCTTGCCCCTCAGGACGCCGATCAATCGGGTGGCGAAGCACCCCTCCGCATCAGGTATCGTTTACGTCGTTGCCAGGGAGCACCGCAAAAAAAAGCGGCTCTGCGGCAGCAATCCCCGGCGGTGTGCCCGAGCGGCCAAAGGGAGCAGACTGTAAATCTGTCGGCTATGCCTACCCAGGTTCGAATCCTGGCGCCGCCACACGACCGAATGGGCCCGTGACCAGCGAAAACGCTGGATGCGGGCCCATTCGTCGTTACGGCGCCCACAGGGGCTGTTTCAAGCGCTTTATTTCGTTTTGTCTCACCCTGGCACGCGTGGTGACCAGTGTGTGTGGGGCATCCGTGGGGCAGCGTGAGTCACGCCCACCGGCTCAGCGCCTCGTCGATCTTGGTGTTCGCCATCTCCGGCCCGGATCTCCTCGGCGTTGGTGCGGTAGCCCCACGGGATGCCGGTGTGCAGGGACAGCGGTCCATAGTCGGCCGGGTAGGTGCGCTCTTCTTCCAGGACGTTGACGGTGGTCACGTCGATGATGACCCGCCCCTGATGGATGCCGGGGGAGGCGGTGGCGGTGCAGCCGTGCGGCAGGCGGGCATCCGCCGACAGCCGGGGCGACTCGGCGGCAATCTTGTTCCAGGTGGCGCTGCCGGGCGGGAGTTCCGCATCGAGGGAGTACCCGGTCCCGGTCTCCTAGATCTCCACCCCGACCACGCGCACGGTGGTCGAGCAGACCCGCTGGATCCGGTCGACCCATTCCGCGGCGATGGCCCGGCGCTCTGCGGACAGCTCCCGCGCGATGGCCCGCTGTTCCGCGGCGATGGCCTCCTCCTCCCGGGCCTCTTCGTACAGGGTGCGGCCGGCGTTACGTACGCGCAGGCCGGCGACGGTGTGCCCGAGGGCGCCGGCGGCGCCGACCGCGAGCGCCCAGCCGGGGGGCATGGCGGTTGCGGCTCCGGTGGCGGCGACGGCGAAGGCTCCGGTGGTCGCGGACAGGGCGCCGGTCACGGGTCCGTGACCGGCACTCCAGTCCAGCACCGGGCCACTCGGCTGCTGCTTCGTGGCGGTGGTGGCCATGGTCAGACGTTCCAGCCCTTCTCGGCCTCGTGACCGTTGCGGGGGTCCTCGTGGCGGGCGATGTCTTGCTCGTGGACCTGCCGGAACAGCGGGCCCATGTCCTCGGCGACGGCGACGGCGCTCATCAGGGCGCCGAAGATGTCGTTGAAGCCGTCCGCCACCTCTTTCTCCAGCGGGAACTCACTGTCGGACCGCTCGGCGAGGATCTTCATCACGTTGGCCACGCTGGTCAGCGCGGCCGGCAGGCCCTCGACCATGGCCAGGATCTCCATGGCGTCGTCAGTGCGCTTGGTGTCGGTGTTGTTGTCGGGGTTGGGGTCCGTGGTGGGGGAGGTGGCTTGGGCGGTGACGGTCACGGTGCCCGTCCGCGGGGGCTTGATGTGGATGGTGAAGGTGCGTGATTGTCCGCTGTCGAGTGATCCGGCCTGCCAGCGCAACTGGGTCCTGGTCTGCTGCTTGAGCGGACTCGGCCGCACGTTGGCGGACGGGCACAGTCACGAGACGCGATGGCGAGGCGACGACATCGACCGGCAGGTGGAGTTGATCGAGCAGGGCGCCGTCGGCCGGAAGGCTGCGCCACCGCGTGAAGCACTGGTCCAGGTGGTGGAGATCACCGATGACGCGGAGGCAGCCGCACACCGCCTTGCTGCGCGATTCGGCAGTACCGAGCGCGACGTGCTGTCCTCGCCGTACGTCTGGATTGGCACTGAGGGCGAGATCCTGGCGGCGATGGCGGACCACGAGCGACGCTGGGGCATCACCCGGTACGTGGTGCGCGAACCTGCCCTGGACGCCGCCGAGAACCTGATCACACGCCTCCATCGCGGGAGCGGGGTGGCCAGTAGGCCGAGCCAGCTGACAACTGACCGGCGCGATTGACACGCGGGTGGACTGACGCGAAGGTCGGTGGAGTCTTAATGACCCGGTCAAGGTCCTGCGACGGCAACTGCCTTGGTCGGTGGCACGGTCGTGAAGGGGCGGTTGTCGCGTAGGAGGGCCCAGAGGACGTCGACCCGTCGGCGGGCGAGGGCGATGACGGCGGGGATGCGCTTGTGTCCTTCGGTGCGCTTCTTGAGGTAGTAGCTGCGGGCCCATCGGACCTGATGACGCTGGACGTGCACCCCACCATGCGGCTCCGTATCGAGCACGCCATGGACCGCACGCGCAGGGAGCCCTACATCGGCTGACTCTTGGCGGCGACGCGTTCGAGGACGCGGACCGTGGACGCGTGGATCTCGGGTTCGGCGCGGCGGATGAACTTTCCGATCAGGCTGTCGGGCCCGTACCGTCCAGCGATTTCGTTGATCCGGTCGATCGGGTTCGTGGGCGTGCCGTCCGGCGTCGTGTTCATGTCGCAGTAGCAGAGTGCGTCGTTCAGGTGCGCACTCTCGCGGGGGAACTCGCCTTCCAGCTCGTCGCGCATGCCGCGCGCTTCCGCCTCCATCCAGGCACACGAGTGGTGAGCAACCAGGTTGATGACCCGTTCGTCGGCGCAGGCCACGTCTCGGAGGTAGCGCGCACCGTCCAGCGGGTGAAAGCCCGTCTTGGCCAGGTCCGGCGCGTAGCCGATGTCGTGCAACACCGCCGCGGCCTCCAACAAATCCGCGTCCTGGTCGAGAACGAGGGCGATCGTGCGCGCTCTCTCGGCGACCCCAAGGCAATGCTTCCAACGCCGCGGGAGCGGTTCGGCGAGCAGGGACTCAGCCAGGGGGTAAGCCCACTTCGTCAACTTCGGCAAGCTAAGAACGCTCCTCTCGCGTCGGCACAGCGCGGACCGTCCGCACCTTGCCCTGGCCTCCCTCCGCCAGCACGCCGGCGGTTTCCAACTTCTCCAGCGCCTTGGCCACCGTGGGACGTGATATCCCGAACTGCTCGGCCAGCGCGGAAGCGCTCGGGAACGCTTCCCCCACTTCGAGTCCCTCAGCCGTGATGATGTCCGCGATCCGCTGATCGAGTGGGCGCCGGTCGACTCGCACACCCGCGCGCACGACGCGCCACCGCTCGCCCGGCGCCGGTTCGGCCACGCCTTCCTGTCGCAGAACGCCGAACGCGCGGAGGGCGACACCGCGCGAGACCTTGTGGTCGCGCATGACCTCGGCCAGTGACGGAAGGTCCGTCATGTCCGGGTCGTCCTCGATCTGCCGCTTCACAGAGTCGGCAATCTTCAGGAATGTTCCCCGAGGGTTGGCCTGCTGAGCCTCGGGGCGATCGCGGGTGTCTCTGCGCGGACCACGGTCAATAGTTCCGGGGACAGCTGGGTGGTACGCGTCGACAATCCCTACAGCACCGAGGACGAATCCGGACAGGCCGTCGTCTACTGCGTTCCCGC
>NZ_JAYWVC010000182.1:0-15872 GCF_036281785.1 Streptomyces chiangmaiensis
GCAAACCCTTCCGGCCACAGCACGAGCGGGCCCCGGCTTTCGGCCCGGCGCCGTCCCCGGGAACCGAACACTGGGACGTCGCGTATTCATGAGCGGGGATGGTGCGCGGAACCGGCGTGATCGGCATCGGCACAAACGCTGCGATCCGGAAACAAGATCGTATAAAGGCCTGTGCGGATACCGGTCCCGACGGCGATACTTGCCGCGGTACACCTGTGTCCGCTCCCACGCTCCGGGCGGAGGCGACCGACGGATGACCATGGGGGAGGTCAAGTGACACATCCGCAGCAGGGCGGCGCGCCACCCGCGACGCCCACCTTGCCTGCCGTACCGCCGCAGACCACGGCGGGGTCCGCGGGGCAGACGGCCACCGTGCCGCCAGGTCCTCCCGCGCCACCGCGCCGCACGGCCTTCGCCGAGGGCGTCGACCGGTTGCGCTCCGCCGCGACCACCGAGCCGGGTCGACTGCGCGTCATCGGCGCCGTCCTCGCCCTGCTCGTCATCGCGTTCGGGGCCGTCACCGCCTGGCAGATGACCGACCGTTCGAACGCCGCCGACGACGTGCTGCACAGCAGCCAGCCGCTCAGCGCGGGGGCCGCCGACATCTACCGCTCCCTCGCGGACGCCAACACGACGGCCTCCAGCGGCTTCCTGGCAGGCGGCCAGGAACCCAAGGCGACGACGGAGCGGTACGACAGGGACATCCGGACGGCCGCAGCGGGGCTCGTCACGGCGGCCGCCAGCACCGAGCCCGGCTCCCCCTCCGCGGACACCGTCACCAAGCTCAACAAGCTGCTCCCGGAGTACAAGGGCCTGATCGAGCGGGCCCGGGCCAACAACCGGCAGGGCTTCCCGGTGGGCGGCGCGTACCTGCGGGCGGCGAACGAGGTGATGCAGGAGCAGATGCTGCCGGCCGCGCAGGACCTGTACACCAAGGAGAACCAGAGGCTGCGCTCGGACTACGCGGACGCGACCCCGTACCCCTGGTTCGCCATCGTCCTCGGCGTCCTGGCACTCGCAGCACTCGGCGGGGCACAGCGGCGCCACTACCTGCGGACGAACCGCGTGCTTAACCACGGCCTGGTGGCCGCCACGGCCGCCTCGGCGATCGTCCTGCTGTGGACGGTCGTGGGCCACAGCGTCGCCCGCGCCGGGCTCGACGCCTCGTACGACCACGGCGTGCGCTCGCTGAACGTGCTGCACGACGCGCGCATCGCCTCCCTGAACGCCCGCGGCAACGAGAACCTGACGCTGGTCAGCCGGGGCGCCGAGACCAAGCAACTGCCCGACGGGACGGTCGAGGACGCGTACGACTACGCGTTCCAGCAGGACATGAAGACACTCTCCGCGGGGCTGGCCAAGGCCGGGTCTCTCGCCGACGACCAGGCGGGCAGGCGGCCCGTGACGGCCGCCACCGGCAACATGAAGGTCTGGCAGCAGCGGCACAAGCAGGCGCGGGCCGCCGACGACGACGGCAACTACCAGGCCGCCCTGAACAAGATCATCGGTTCCAAGGCGGACCAGCCGACGGGCGAGTGCTTCGACAGCGTGGACGAGAACCTGGCGAAGGCGCTGGGTCACGAGGAGAGCGAGTTCCAGCACAGGGCGGGTGACGGCCGGAACGCGATCACAGGGCTGCCGGTCAGCGCGGCGGTCCTCGCGGTGCTGGCCGCGTCCGGCGCGCTGCTGGGCATCGGACGCAGGCTTTCGGAGTACCGGTGAGAGGGGGAGCGGCGATGATCGCTCGACGCCTGAGGGCCAGCCTGAAGGGCTGGGGCGGGGTGGGGGCCATGCTGACCGCCTGTGTCCTCGCCGTGGGCTTCGCCCTGCTGCTGCCGCTCACCCACCCGCCCGTGGGCGACGCTCCCGGCGCCGGCAGCCGGGGGCTCGCCGAGGCCACCCAGACCAAAGCGGATTCCTGCGGCAAGCACCCCGAGCTGCTGAGCCCGCCGCCGTCCAGCGACGAGAGGGGCCCCGCGGTCACGGCCGTCAAGCAGCGGGGCTATCTGTCGGTGGGCGTCGACCAGAACAGCTACCGCTGGGGCTACCGCGACCCCAACACCGCGGGCGGCGACCTCGAGGGCTTCGACATCGACCTCGCCCACGAGATCGCACGGCAGCTCCTCGGCGACCCGAACGCCGTCCGCTTCCACGCGATCCCCACGAACCAGCGCATCCCGGCGATCAAAAGCGGGCAGGTGGACATGGTGGTGCGGACCATGACGATCACCTGCGACCGTCTGAAGGAAGTCGCCTTCTCCGACCCGTACTTCGCGACCGGACAGCAGGTCCTCGCCCCCAAGGCCTCCGGCATCACGGGCTACGACAAGTCGCTGGCCGGCAAGAAGATCTGCACGGCGGAGGGGTCGACGGCCAACATCACGCTGACGCAGGACAAGAAGAACCACAAGCTGGTGGCCTCCGCGGACATCTCCACCACCGTCCCCAACCAACTCGACTGCCTGGTCAAACTGCAGCTCGGCGAGGTCGACGCGATCGTCACCGACGGCGCGCTCGCCGCCAGCCAGGCGGCCCAGGACCCGACCGTGGAACTCAAGGGGAAGCCCTTCACGACCGAGTACTACGGCGTGGCGATGAACAAGGGTGCCGAGGATCTGGTACGCCGGGTCAATCAGGTACTCGTGGACTACCGCAAGAACGGCTGGCAGAGCTCGTACGACAAGTGGCTGTCCCCGACGCTGGGCACGGACTCCGCGTCGTCACGGCCTCCTTCCTCCTGACCGGACCAACCGGCCTGATACCACTGGAGATTTACCCCCGGCGCACCGGACAAGCGCCCCGGGCACGACGAGACGAGAGGTGATCGATGGGCGTCACGGGACCCACCGGGCCGGTGCTGGACCGGGACGAGGTGGACCGTGCGCTGGCGCGGCTCGGCGCGGAGCACGAGGCCATAGAGACCTCGCTCCTCGCCCTGCAGGACCACGCGGGCCGCAGACTCCTCGAAGGCGCCGAGCTGACGGGCGTCACCAAGGAGCTCTGGACGTCGGCGGAGGCGTCGATCACCCTGCTGTGGGCGTACTTCGACGCCTACACGGACGCCCTGCGCCGCGCGCGCGACATCCGCGCCCGGCGGCGCTGGTCCAGTCGTGAGGACCTGGTGGAACTGACCGAGCTGCTGCGTGGCGCCGGTGTCACCGTCGCCGGCGGCGCGGCGAACGCGCCGGCGGGTGCGGCCAGGCTCAGCAAGCAGTTCACGCTGGCGCAGCTCGTGGAGCGGATGAACGAGCTGTACGCGTCCTCGCTCGACATGGTCGTCGCCGCCGACGCGGTGTGGTCGGCCCTGCCCGCCCGGATCGATTTACTGTCCGCCGAATTGCAGCGCACCCGGCAGCTCGCGCACTCCGTGGGCGTGCGCCCCGGTGAGCATCCGGCGGGCGACGACCTGGAGCGCATCACGCGTACGCTGACGCACCTGCGCGCGCAGGTGATCTCCGACCCGCTCGCCTACTGGGTCCCGGCGCAGGGGAGTTCGGCGCCCGGCGGCGGCCGGCCGGACACATCGACGTACGACCGTCAGGCACGGGCCGTGGAGGACGTACGCCGGGAGATCGACGCGGTCCTCGCGGTCCGCCAGGACGCGGAAGCCCGGCTCGTCAAGCTGCGCGACCTGCTCAGCCGCGCCGATCGCACGCTGGCGGAGGCCCGCAGCGCACGCGGCGAGGTGCTCGCGAAGATCGCCGCCTCGGAGGTGCCCGCAGTGAGCGGCCCGCCGACCGCGCTGCAGGAGCAGCTGGCGACGGCCGCCGATTACCGCAGACACGCGCAATGGCACCGCCTGTCGCCGCTCCTGGAGTCACTGGAGCAGGAGGCCGAGGAGGAACTGCTGCGCGCCCGTGAGTCGTTGACGGCGGTCACCGCGCCCCTGGCGGTCCGCGCCGAGTTGCGCGGCAGACTGGACGCGTACAAGGCGAAGGTCGCCCGGCACGGACTCGCGGAGGACCCGCTGCTGGTCGAACGGTACGACGCGGCACGTCGCATGCTGTGGAGCGCGCCCTGCGACCTCAGGGCCGCCGAAGAGGCGGTGCTGCGCTACCAGCGGGCGGCTGCGGAACTGCTCGGACCGCGTGTGCCACGGCAGGGCGAGCCGGCCGACCGGAGGGGGAAGCATGAGTGAGGCTGGGCAGAAGTGCCAGCGACCCGGGTGCGAGGGGTCGTACGAGGACGTGGGCGGCGGCGAGCTGTACTGCGACACGTGCGGCCTGGCGCCCGTCGTCTCCGCGAGCGGTACGGTCGGCTCGTCCGCCACGGGAATCACTGCGAGCGGCAGGGGCTCCCGGGGCTCCGGTAGTGACAGCTCACGCTCCAGTTCCCGTACGTCGTCACGGTCGTCCCAGTCCCGGCGATCGGTGTCGGGGCGGCTGACGCGCAGTTCCACCGGCCGCTCGGTGTCGGTGCGCAGCTCCGGTTCGGCGAGCGGGAACTCCGGCCGCAGCCGGCTCGGCCTCGGGCTGGTGCAGGTCCCGGACGTACCGCGGCCCGATCCCCGCGCGATGGTCCTCGAGAACCCCGAGGTGCCCGAGCGCAAGCGATTCTGCTCGCGCTCCGACTGCGGTGCCCCGGTGGGGCGTTCGCGCGGCGACCGGCCCGGGCGCACCGAGGGCTTCTGCACCAAGTGCGGCCACCCGTACTCGTTCGTGCCGAAGCTCCACGCCGGGGACGTAGTGCACGGCCAGTACGAGGTCGTGGGCTGTCTCGCGCACGGCGGACTCGGCTGGATCTATCTGGCGGTGGACCGCGCGGTCTCCGACCGGTGGGTCGTCATGAAGGGCCTGCTGGACACCGGTGACCAGGACGCGATGGCCGCGGCGATCTCCGAGCGGCGTTTCCTCGCGGAGATCGAGCACGCCAACATCGTGCGCATCTACAACTTCGTGGAGCACCTCGACCAGCGCACCGGCTCCCTCGACGGCTACATCGTCATGGAGTACGTAGGCGGCAAATCGCTGAAGGAGATCGCCAACGAGCGCCGCACGCCGGACGGGAGACGCGATCCGCTGCCGGTCGAGCAGGCGTGCGCATACGGCATCGAGGCGCTCGAGGCCCTCGGCCACCTGCACAGCCGCAATCTGCTGTACTGCGACTTCAAGGTCGACAACGCGATCCAGACCGAGAACCAGCTCAAGCTGATCGACATGGGCGCCGTGCGCAGGATGGACGACGACGAGTCGGCGATCTACGGCACGGTGGGCTACCAGGGGCCCGAGGTCGCGGAGGCCGGCCCGTCGGTGGCGAGCGACCTCTACACCGTCGCGCGGACCCTCGCGGTGCTCACCTTCGACTTCCAGGGCTACACGACCGTCTTCGCGGACTCCCTGCCCGACCCGGACAACATCGAGGTCTTCCGCCGGTACGAGTCCTTCTACCGTCTACTGGTCCGCGCCACCGACCCGGACCCGGCCCGCAGGTTCGCGTCGGCGCAGGAGATGTCGGAGCAGCTGACGGGCGTACTGCGGGAGGTCGTCGCCCTCCAGACGGGCCGCCCGCGACCCGCCCTGTCGACGCTGTTCGGACCGGAGCTCAAGGTCACGGACACGGAGATGTTCCCGAAGCTGGACGGGGACGTGTCACGGCTGGGCGCCAGAGTGGTGCCCCCGCGGCGGAGGCCCGGCGCTTCCCCGGCCCCGGCCAACTCCCTTGCCGCCGCCACGGCGGCCCCCGTCGTGCCCTCCGGCGGGGCCCCGGACGCCGCGGGCCCCGCACTCACCGGTGCTCCCGTCACGTCGGCCGTCGTCAAGCCGGTCGACACCTCCGCCGCCGCCCTCGCGCTGCCGGTCCCCCTGGCCGACCCGGGCGACCCCAACGCCGGCTTCCTGGCGGGCCTCATGGCGTCCGCGCCGGCTGAGCTGATCGCCGCGCTGCACTCGGCGCCCAGCAGCTCCCTGGAGCTGCGCCTGCGCGAACTGCGGGCCCGGCTGGAAATGGGCGAGACGGCGAGTGCCGGGCAGGCCCTGGAGACACTGGAGGCGGACCACCCCGACGACTGGCGGGTCGTCTGGTACCGCGGTGTCACCGCGCTCGTCACCGGCGACCACGAGGCCGCCGCGGTCTCCTTCGACGCGATCTACGACGCCTTCCCCGGCGAGTCCGCACCGAAGCTGGCCCTCGCCCTGTGCGCGGAGGTCCTCGGCCAGCTCGACAACGCCGCCGAGTACTACCGCCTCGTGTGGAGCACCGACCCCAGCTACGTCAGCTCGGCGTTCGGCCTGGCCCGCGTCCAGCTCGCCTCCGGCGACCGCCATGACGCCGTGCGCACGCTGGAGTCCGTGCCGGAGGCGTCCATCCACTACACCGCTGCCCGCGTCGCCGCCGTACGGGCGCGGCTGCGGCAGCGTACGGGCCGGGTGTCCGACCCGGCCTTCCTGGACGACCTCGTGGCCTCCGCGGGACAGGTCCAGGCGCTCGAGGCGTACGGTCTGGACGCCGTACGGCGCGAGCAGTTGTCCACAGAGGTCCTCGGGTGTGCCCTGGACTGGGTACTCTCCGGTAGCCAGAGCCCCGAGCCGTCCGCGGCGGGGGGACGGGCGCTGCTCGGCAGTGATCTGGACGAGCGTGGCCTGCGCTTCGGCCTGGAGCGCTCGTACCGGACACTGGCCCGGCTCGCACAGGGCGGCGATGAGAGGATCGACCTGGTGGAACGTGCCAACCGTTACCGCCCCCGAACGTGGGTGTGATCGATGTCGCAGATGCCCCAGCCGACAGCGCTCTCAAGGTGCCCCAGTTGCGAGGAGCCCCTCGAGTCGGGTGACCGCTTCTGCGGCGCCTGCGGGTACGACCTGTCGGCGATGCCCGCCCCTCCGCGGGACACCCCGACCCTGACCATGAACGGCATGACGCCGCACCCCCGTTCGGAGGCGGCCCCTGTCGACTGGCCGGCCGCCCCGGCGGCGGGCGGCGCGGGCACGCCCGCCGCGGTGCATCTGCCGTCCGACCTCCAGGGCACGGACTCCGGCGGCGACCGACTTCCCGCCACGACCGCGGCCAAGGGCGTACGGTTCGACCGTCCGTCGGGATCCGACGACTACCACCTCGCGGCGCCCAAGCCCGTCGACCCGCGCACCGCCGTCCCGTCGACGCCCCCGGCCGGCACGAAGGTGTGCGTCGCCTGCCGTGCCGGCCAGGTGGACAGCGACGGCTACTGCGAGAACTGCGGCCACGCACAACCGCGTGAACGCGACCACGTCGAACAGGAGTTGAGCGCCGTCGCCGCGGTCAGCGACCGGGGGCTGCGCCACCATCGCAACGAGGACGCGTTCGCCGTCTCCTCGACCGCACTGCCCGACGGCACACCCGCCGTCGTCGCGATCGTCTGCGACGGCGTCTCCTCGGCGACCCGGCCCGACGAGGCCTCCATCGCCGCCGCCGGGGCCGCGAACGAGGCGCTGCTGGAGGCCCTGCCGCGCGGCACGCACCCCCAGCAGGCCCTGCACGACGCGATCATCGCCGCATCCCACGCCGTCAACGCGCTGGCCACCGAGCCGGAGACGGCCCAGGAGCACTCCCCCCACCAGAACGCGCCCGCCTGCACCCTCGTCGGCGCCGTCGTCACCACCAGCCTGCTCGTCGTGGGCTGGGTCGGCGACAGCCGCGCCTACTGGGTCCCGGTCGACCGCACCGCGCCCCCGGCGCGGCTCACCGAGGACGACTCGTGGGCCGCGCAGATGGTCGCCGCCGGCCTGATGAGCGAAGCGGAGGCGTACGCCGACGAGCGCGCCCACGCGATCACCGGCTGGCTCGGCGCGGACGCCTACGAACTGGAACCGCACACCGCCTCCTTCAAGCCGGACCGCCCGGGTGTGGTGGTGGTGTGCACGGACGGGCTGTGGAACTACGCCGAGGCCGCCGAGGAGATGGCCGAGGCCGTGCCGTCCGATGCCGAACGGCGTCTGCTGCACGCCGCCCAGGTGCTGGTGGGTCACGCCCTGGACGGCGGGGGCCACGACAACGTAACAGTGGCGGTCCTCCCGTTCCCCGCCCCACCGCAGGGGGCAGGATCCGCCTGAGGCGTGTCCCGGGGGACACCCCGGGTGCCGGCGGGACCGGCCACGGGACCGGAGGGGACCGGTCCGAAACCAGTCATCACCCCACAGCGCTGGGGTTCTCGAGGGGGCTCGGAGAGGGCATGGCCAATTTCTCGAAGTCGAACGCGCCGCAGTTCTCGGTGGACGTCTACCAGAACGAATATCTGCCGGAGGGCGGCCGCGAGGTCAATGCCATCGTGACGGTGACGGCGACCGGCGGCGGCACGATCGGAAGCGCGGTCTCCGCGCCCCACCTCTATTCGCCGGGGCACGGCCCGAGCGCCGCCGTGGCCATCATGGTCGACTGCTCGGGGTCGATGGACTACCCGCCGACCAAGATGCGCAACGCACGTGACGCGACGGCCGCGGCCATCGACACCCTGCGCGACGGTGTGCACTTCGCGGTGATCGGCGGCACTCATGTCGCCAAGGAGGTCTACCCGGGCGGTGGCCGGCTCGCCGTGGCCGACGCGACCACCCGCGACCAGGCCAAGCAGGCGCTGCGCAGGCTCGGCGCGGGCGGCGGCACCGCGATCGGTACCTGGCTGCGTCTGGCCGACCGGCTGCTGTCCTCGGCGGACGTCTCCATACGCCACGGCATCCTGCTCACCGACGGCCGCAACGAACACGAGTCACCCGAGGACCTGAAGGCCACGCTGGACGCCTGTGCCGGCCGTTTCACCTGTGACGCGCGTGGAGTGGGCACCGACTGGGAGGTCAAGGAGGTCACCGGGATCGCCTCCGCGCTGCTCGGCACCGCGGACATCGTCGCCGACCCGGCCGGCCTGGCCGCCGACTTCACGCAGATGATGGAGACGGCCATGGGCAAGGAAGTGGCCGATGTCTCACTGCGTCTGTGGACCCCTGTCGGTACGGAGATCAAGTTCGTCAAACAGGTGGCGCCCACGGTCGAGGAACTGACCGACCGTCGCACCGAGGCCGGCCCGCGCGCCGGGGACTACCCCACGGGCTCGTGGGGGGACGAGTCCCGCGACTACCACGTGTGCGTGCAGGTCCCGACCGCCAACATCGGCCAGGAGATGCTGGCCGCCCGGGTCTCGCTGGTGATACCGCAGGCCGGGGGCGGCTCCCGGCCGGGTGCAGGCGACGCCCAGAGCCTCGGGGCCCAGGGGCTCGTGCGGGCCGTGTGGACGGACGACATGGTGGCGTCCACGTCGATCAACCCCCAGGTCGCCCACTACACAGGCCAGGCCGAACTGGCCCGAGCCATCCAGCAAGGCCTCGATCTGCGCAAAGCAGGCGATTTCGATGGCGCAACGGCCAAACTGGGCCGTGCCGTTCAACTCGCGAGTGTCTCGGGGAACGCAGATACTGCGAAACTGCTTGCGAAGGTGGTGGACGTGGTCGACGCCGCGACAGGTACTGTGCGACTGAAGGCGAAGGTCGCGGAGGCCGACGAGATGACGCTCGAGACACGGTCCACAAAGACCGTTCGTGTGAAGAAGTGACCTGAGATTTCCGACAGCAACGAGCCCGACCCTCCGGGGTCGGAGAACCACGCCGGTCGCAGCGACCGGAGAAGGAGAGGGGGAAGCGCCGACATGCCGACCTGCCCGAACGGACACCAGTCGGGTTCCGACGACTGGTGCGAGGTCTGCGGTCACCGTATGGCCGGTGCCGTGCCCCCGCCGCCGCCACCGCCGCCCGCCTCCGGCTACGGCTATCCGCCGCCCGGTTCGCCCCCGCCGCCTCCGGGAGCCGGCGGCCGGCCCGGCAGCCGCCCGCCGTCCGCGGTGCCGAACTTCGAGCCGGAGCTCTGCCCGCAGTGCCGCACGCCCCGCGAGGGCGGGGCCCCGTTCTGCGAGGAGTGCCGGTGGAACTTCCTGACGAACACGGCGACCTCCTACACCCCGGCCGCACCGCGGTCGCCGGGGCCGAACCCCGCCCTGCGCTTCCAGCAGGGCGGACAGACGGTGCCGGGTCCCGACTCGTTCGACTACGAGCGGTCGAGGCCGTCGCAGGTGAACCGGCCCGCCGAACCGATTCCGCCCAGCCCGCCCTTCGGCGACGAGCCGTCCGGTCCCACGGGCTTCGGCGGAGCATCCTCGCGTCCCTCCGTGTTCGGGAACGACTCGCCGCGTCCGTCCGTCTTCGGTGGCGACACCTCGCCTCCGCCGTCCTTCGGTGCGGATCCCTCGCGTCCGGTTCCGCCGCCGCCCGGGACCACCGCCGGTGGTCCCGGCGGTCAGCAGAGCGGCGCCCCTGGTGGGCCGTCGGCCTTCCAGGGCGGTGCGCCCTCCGCGTTCCGGCGGCCGACCCCGCCTTCCCCGCCGCCGACGCAGGGGTTCCCGTCGTCCGCTCCGCCGCAGTCGGGCGGTCCGTCCTTCGGCGGCGGTGACGACTGGGTGATCTCGCCTCCGTCGAACTCCCCCGCGCCCGGTGCTCCGGGAGGTGCCGGTGGGGGCCAGGGCGGTGGCTACGGCATCCCGCAGCCCGGTTCCACCCAAGCACCGCCGTCGCCCTACGAACAGCGGCCGGCGATCTGGACGGCGACCATCGGTCCGGACCGCGAGTATTTCATGGCGATGATGCAGCGCTCCGGTCCCGAGGCCGCCAGCCTGAACCTGCCGGCCTACTCCCCGGAGCAGCAGCGCACGCTCACCGGCAACCAGGTCACCATCGGCCGTCGTCGCCACTCCACCGGTGACACACCGGACATCGATCTGTCGGTGCCGCCGGAGGACCCGGGCGTCTCGCACCAGCACGCGCTCCTGGTGCAGCAGCCGGACGGCTCCTGGGCGGTCGTCGACCAGAACTCCACGAACGGCACCACGGTCAACGGCGGCGAGGAGCCCATCCAGCCCTTCGTGCCCGTGCCCCTGCAGGACGGCGACCGGGTACACGTGGGTGCGTGGACGACGATCACGATCCGCCGGGGCTGACCACGACGGTCCGCCTGCGCGTGCGGGAGTCCTCATGGGCTCTCGTACGCGCAGTCGGCCGTGTCCGCTCACTCCGACCGGCTGTCGCGGTGGTTGTGGCCGCCGTTCCCGGACGCCGCGGCGCGGCGATCACGGCAACGGCCAGGTGTACGGCCCCTTCGGGTCGTCCAGCCAGGCCCAGGAGCGGTCGCCGCTGACCGTGATCCCGAACCGTTCGCGCGCGGGCCGCTCCTCGCGTTCCCACACGACGTATGCCTCGTAGGGGTCCAGGCTGCGCTGCGTCAGGGCCAGCAGGAACCTGAACAGCTCGTGGCCACGGGCCCGGACCGGCAGCCCGCCCAGGTACTGCGGCTCGGGCTCGACCCGCGTACCGCCGCGCAGCGGCACGAAGTAGGCGGGCGTGTGCAGGAAGCGCCCCTCGGCGTGCCCTGGGCCCGACACCCGCAGGGAGATCAGACCGGTACCGAACGGCGCGAGGATCCGCGCACCGGGGCGGCACTGCGCCGGCCACGCGACCGGCACCGAAACCGGCGTGCAGGTCGCGATGATCCGGTCGAAGGGGGCGCGCTCCGGTACACCACGCGCGCCGTCGCCCGTGACCACGGCCGGGTGGTACCCCGCGGCCGTCAGATGCTGCCGGGCCGACTCGGTGATCTCCGGATCGAGGTCGACGGTGGTGACCAGGTCGTCACCGAGACGGTGTGCGAGCAGCGCCGCGTTGTACCCGCTGCCGGCACCGATCTCCAGGACGGTGTTCCCCTCCTCGACCTCGAGTTCGGCCAGCATCTGCGCCATCAGCGAGGGCTGGCTGCTGGAGGAGACGAGCTCGTCGTCGCGTACGAGAGTGGCCAGCGGGGCGTCCTCGTACGCGCCGCGCAGCCACTGCTCCCTGCGCCGTGGGTCGGGGTCGTCGCCCGATCTGCGCTCGTAACCACCGACGATGCCCACGTAGTAGTACGGCACGAAGAGATGGCGCGGCACCGCCTCGAACACCTCCCGCCAGGCGGGATCGGCGTCCCAGGCACCGCTCGCGTCGATCTCCCGCACGAGTTCCGCCCGCGCCGACGCGGCGAGGGTCTCCAGTCCGTGATCGAGAGAGTGCGCGGTCATACCTCCACTGTGCTGCGACAGGCGACCCCGGGGCGAGTAGGTCCTGCGCCGGGGTCCGGAATCCCGTCGTCCGTTCATGCGGGCCGGCTGCCCGGCGGAAGGGCAGGTCCTAAGTCTTGAGTCCTCGGTCCTCGCGTCTGAGACCATGGAGCACGTGAACGAGATTCGGCGCGGCACGCTGCAGGAGCAGACCTTCTACGAGCAGGTCGGCGGTGAGGAGACCTTCCGTCGCCTCGTGCATCGTTTCTACGAGGGAGTCGCCGAGGACCCGCTGCTGCGGGCCATGTACCCGGAGGAGGATCTGGGCCCGGCCGAGGAGCGTTTCACCCTGTTCCTGATCCAGTACTGGGGAGGCCCGACGACCTACAGCCAGAAGCGCGGCCATCCCCGTCTGCGAATGCGTCACGCTCCCTTCGCCGTGAACCAGACCGCGCACGACGCCTGGCTCCGGCACATGCGCGTCGCCGTCGACGAACTGGGCCTCTCCGAGGAGCACACGACCACGCTCTGGAACTACCTGACACGCGCCGCGGCGTCGATGGTGAACACGCCGGAGTGAGTCCGCGGATGTCCGGCCCGCGGCCGGCCGCAGCACCGGTCTCCGGTCTGCCGGCCGCCGAGCCGCGAACAGGGACGTTCAGCGGACGTTGACGTCCAGGGCACCGAGTCCTGCCCTGCGCACGGCGATCGAACCGAACGGCGTGCGCAACCTCAGCCACGTGCCCGAGGCGAACAGCGCCGGCGACTCGGTGCCGGAGCCCCGGGGGACGGGACGCAGGAAGCCGAGCGACTGCGCTGCGTGCACGGCCCGCACCGGAAGCTCGGTGTCCCCCAGCGTGCGGGACCAGATCTCCCGGCCGATCCGGTCGAGTGCGGCGCGGGTCCGCTGCTCGGGCGCCAGCTCCTCCGTACGCGAGCGGAATTCGGCGACGGCCGCGGCCACGGTGGTCCGCAGGGCGTCCGTGGCGGGCAGTCCCGGTTCGGGACGCCAGCCGCCGCGCGGCGGAAGGACCCCCGCCCACGGTGGCCCGGTCACGGCGGCCGGTACGTCGGCCGTGGCCGCCGACTCGTCGACGGACTCCAGGAGTTCGCCCGCCGAGAGGGTCACATCGAGCCGGACCTCCAGCCCGTTCTCGTACGGCTTGGCGAGTCGCACCGCACGGACCGCGAGCACCTCGAAGGACGGCGGGCGCCCGAACACCGCCAGTGTCGTCCCCGTCGTCTGCAGACGCACCGCGGCGCCGCGGTCGTAGTGGATCAGACGGGACAGGAAGGCGGCGAGATCTGCCGCCTCCCCGTCGTCGGCGAGGTGGAGCACCGTCATGCGGCGACGGCCTCCTCCTCGTCATCCCGGTACTCCGCGAGGAACTCGCGTTCCTCGGCCGTGATCCGACGCGGCCGCTGCGCCTCGAAGTCGAACGGCACGATCACCGTCGAGGCCCGGACGTAGATCTGGCCCGGGTCCTTGACCTCGTAGGTGAGCGTGAAGGACGCGGCCTTGATGTCCGTGACCCACAGCTCGATGTCCACCGGCGTATGCCGGTGGACCAGCTGCCGCTTGTAGTCGATCTCATGGCGCGCCACCACCGACCCCTGCTTGAACTGCTTGTCCGGGCGGAACAGGAAGTCGATGCGTGCTTCCTCCAGGTAGCGCAGGAACACCACGTTGTTGACGTGGCCGTACGCGTCCATGTCCGCCCAGCGCAGCGGGCAGCGGTAGATGTGCCGCAAGATCAGCCCCGAGTCAGCTTCTTGTAGGTGGCACGGTGCGGACGGGCCGCGTCCGGGCCGAGCCGCTCGATCTTGTTCTTCTCGTACGACTCGAAGTTGCCCTCGAACCAGAACCACTTGGAGTCGCCCTCGTAGGCGAGGATGTGCGTGGCCACACGGTCGAGGAACCAGCGGTCGTGGGAGACGACCACGGCGCAGCCCGGGAACTCGAGAAGGGCGTTCTCGAGCGAGGACAGGGTCTCCACGTCCAGGTCGTTGGTCGGCTCGTCGAGGAGCAGCAGGTTGCCGCCCTGCTTCAGGGTGAGCGCGAGGTTGAGGCGGTTGCGCTCACCGCCGGACAGGACGCCGGCCGGCTTCTGCTGGTCCGGACCCTTGAAGCCGAAGGCGGAGACATACGCCCGTGACGGCATCTCGACCTGCCCGACGTTGATGTAGTCGAGTCCGTCGGAGACGACCTCCCACAGCGTCTTCTTCGGGTCGATGTTCTCGCGGCTCTGGTCGACGTACGAGATCTTGACGGTCTCGCCGACCTTGATCGAACCGGCGTCGGGCTGCTCGAGGCCCTGGATCATCTTGAACAGCGTGGTCTTGCCCGCGCCGTTCGGACCGATGACACCGACGATGCCGTTGCGCGGCAGGGTGAAGCTGAGCCCGTCGACGAGGACCTTCTCCCCGAAGGCCTTGTTGAGCTTGTCGACCTCGACCACGACGTTGCCCAGACGCGGGCCCGGCGGAATCTGGATCTCCTCGAAGTCCAGCTTCCGCATCTTGTCGGCCTCGGCCGCCATCTCCTCGTAGCGGGCCAGACGCGCCTTGGACTTGGCCTGCCGCCCCTTGGCGTTGGAGCGGACCCACTCCAGCTCTTCCTTGAGACGCTTCTGCCGCTTGGCGTCCTTCTGGCCCTCGACCTTGAGACGTGTGGACTTGGTCTCCAGGTACGTGGAGTAGTTGCCCTCGTACGGGTAGGCGCGGCCGCGGTCGAGCTCGAGAATCCACTCCGCGACGTTGTCCAGGAAGTACCGGTCGTGGGTGATGGCCACGACGGTGCCCGGGTACTTGGCCAGGTGCTGCTCCAGCCAGTTCACGGACTCGGCGTCGAGGTGGTTGGTGGGCTCGTCGAGCAGCAGCAGGTCGGGCTGCTCCAGCAGGAGCTTGCAGAGCGCGACGCGTCGGCGCTCACCACCGGAGAGGGTGGTGACGGGCCAGTCGCCGGGCGGGCAGCCCAGGGCGTCCATGGCCTGCTCCAGCTGCGCGTCGAGGTCCCACGCGTTGGCGTGGTCGAGCTGCTCCTGGAGCTTGCCCATCTCGTCCATGAGCTCGTCGGTGTACTCGACCGCCATCTGCTCGGCGATCTCGTTGAACCGGTCGAGCTTGCCCTTGATCTCGGCGACACCCTCCTGGACGTTCTCCAGGACGGTCTTCTCCTCGTTCAGCGGGGGCTCCTGGAGCAGGATGCCGACGCTGTAACCGGGCGAGAGGAAGGCGTCACCGTTCGACGGCTGCTCAAGACCGGCCATGATCTTGAGGACGGTCGACTTGCCGGCGCCGTTCGGGCCGACGACGCCGATCTTCGCACCCGGCAGGAAGCTCAGGGTGACGTCGTCGAGAATCACCTTGTCGCCGTGCGCCTTGCGCGCCTTGCGCATGGTGTAAATGAACTCAGCCAAGAGAAACCGTCCGGCAGCTTGAAATCTGGCAGTGGGCAGATACAGCCCATCTTGCCTGACCGCTGCCCCTGGACGGAAACCCGTTGGGCCCGGAGGCCCTGACCTGGAGTTTCGCTGCCGCGGCGGTAGCTCGTCCGTCACTGTCGGTCGTCGTCGAGTGCCATTGGGCACCCTCGCACGGCCCAGAGACGGCCCGGGAGTGATCAACCAGGCAACCGAATCTTCACCTGGTGATTGTGGCGGGCATGATCAATCACCGTGCCTTCCACGTGGGACAGCCGCCCGGAGAGCCGAACCCGAAGTCTGAACTGCGGCGGAGTGTGTCAGAGGGCGCCTGGGATACGGAGTGTGTCGGAGGTGCGTCGGACACCCCTGCGCAGCCCGCTTCGCGAGGTCGGTGGGATCGCCTCAGGCAGCCA
>NZ_JAYWVC010000183.1:0-15764 GCF_036281785.1 Streptomyces chiangmaiensis
AGCACCATCCATCCGAGCCGCACCCCCGGCGCCAAGGACTTGCTCACCGAACCGAAGTACACCACCCGCTGCGGATCGAGGCCCTGCAGGGCACCCACCGGCTGCCGGTCGTACCGGAACTCCCCGTCATAGTCGTCCTCCAGCAACAGGCCACCAGTGCCACGTGCCCAGTCGACGGCCGCCGTGCGCCGCTCCGGGCAGAGCGCGACCCCCGTCGGGTACTGGTGCGCCGGGGTCAGCAGCACCGCGCCCACTCCGCGCAGTCGCGCGAGGTCGTCGATGCGCGCGCCACTTTCGTCGACGTAGAGGGGCGGAGTGTACAGACCGGCATTCCTCAGCAGGTCGCGATACAGGTCGAGGCCGTAGGCCTCGACGGCCACCGCCCGCACCCGCCGCACCCTGAGCGCCTGCGCCATTAGCGCCAGGCCGTGGTGGAAACCGGAACAGATGACGATCCGCTCCGGCCCGGCGTACACCCCGCGGGCCCGCGCCAGGTAGTCCGCGAGTGCGGTGCGCAGCTCCATCCGGCCGCGGGCGTCGCCGTAGCCGAAGGCGTCGTGTGGCGCGGCGGTCAGAGCCCGGCGGGCCGCGATGAGCCACTGCGTGCGCGGAAAGTTCGCGAGGTCCGGTGCACCCGTCAACAGGCCATACCTGGGACGGTGCTCGTCCGGCTTCGCGCGAGGAGCGTCGGGCGCGGCCCTGTGTGGCTCCGGGACCCGGGTGGCTACCCGGGTCCCGGAGCCCTGCTGGGCAGTGAGCCAGCCCTCGGCGACCAGCTCGGCGTAGGACTCGACCACGGTGTTACGCGAGACGCCGAGATCCGCGGCGAGTGAGCGGGAGGCCGGCAGCCGACTGCTGGGCGCCAGACGCCCCGTGCGCACGGCCTGCCTCAAGGCGTCCGTGAGCCCTGCGCGCAGCCCGGGTCCGTGCAGCTCCAAATGAAGGTCGGTGCCGAACTCGGGAGGCGGACCGGCCGCGGAATGGGGCCGGTGATGTACCACGTAGACGGATAATACTCCCGTACCACTGAGAACGTAGCGTTGCGGGCATGACGATGAACGGAAGCGGCACGCTTCCTCGACCGACCACGGGTCCGGCCGCTTGCGTCGTGCACGCTGGACCTCGACCGACCACGGGTCCGGCCGCTTGCGTCGAGCACGCTGGACCTTGACGAGCTGGGCGACGTTCGTCGAGATGCGTTCTTCCACCACGGCGTTGGTCAGCGCACTGCGGAGGATCGTCCGCGCGTCATTGACCGAGCGCTTCGAGAGCGTCTGTCGGCAGCATTTCTTCTTGGCACAGCAGCGCTGCTTTTCTTCGGGCTGCTTGGGGGCCTTTCCCTGTGCGCAGCACTGGCAGGTCTCGGCGAGCTTGTTGAGCCAGCTCCGCATGTCCTGAACGGTCAGCCGGTCGAGCCGCTTCGAGCCCAGGAACGCACGATGTCTCGTGGACGTCCTTGCGGGTGGGCCCATACACGTACTCCGGCTTGCAATTGCCGTCCGGCGTGGTGACCTAGACGTAAGGCGCGAACCCATTCCGGTAGGGGTAGATGGACCCCTCGCCGTCAGCCCGCTTCCCACTCATGCAGACCACCTCTCCGCTTCGACAACGCAACGGCTCACGTACTCGTCCACCCAGGCGGAAAGGATGCGGCGGTTGCGACCGATCTTGACGGAGCGGACCTCGCCCGTAAGCACGAGCGACTTGGTCTTGGAGAGGCTGAAGCCGAGCATTTCGGCGACTTCAGCCGTCGTATGCCACTTCCGGCTGATCGCGGCCGGAGTCATCGGGTGGGTCCGGAAAGGACGTCCCCAACCCGGTGTTCGAGTTCGACGGCACGCTCGACCCGGGCCACCCGTAGCGCGCAGCGGAGCCGGGTGCCTTGAACCAGCAGAAAAAGTTGTAACTCAGTCGGACGCGTGGGGCTGCCCCACGCGTCTGATGCTTGACTGTGGACGTCACGTGGCAGGCACTCCCAGGTGACGATCATCGTCAAGGCGCAGGTCACCCGCCGCGCCCAGGACAGGCGGTACGACGCCGGGAAGGGGCAGATGATCGGCGTCATCATGGCCTTCTACAAGGGATGAGGAAGTGCCCCAGAACGTCGTTGCCATCGGCACATCCTGGTCTTCCTTGTGTGGGACGTCCTGACCCACGCCTGGGAGCCGGTCGACGAGGCCCTGAGCAGGCACGAGTGGGGGACGGTCGCTTCCGGGGGTGTCACCCTGGCCGCCGGCCTGACAATCGGGCTCGCGGGACTGGTCACTACGACGCCTGGATTACCCGTCGGCCTGCACAACGCCACCGAAGGCTTCGGCATCGTCGCCCCCTTGGCCGCAGAGTGCCTGTTTCCTGTCTTCTCCCCGGCCGGCCGTGCCCGGCGGCGCGCTGGGTGCATGCCGGCGGGGAGGAAAACCTGGGAGGAAAACCCTCTGGGGCTGGGGAGGTCGGCGGCCAGGGCGCAGGTTGGCCAGGGGCGCCGCTCGGGACAGGCCCGAGCCTCCATCAGCCCGGATCGTCACACGGAGCGGCATCGCCGCAGGTGAGACAGACTGAGACAGACTGAGACACTGGGTGCAGGAGTGGCGGAATTGAACGGAGTGGGCGATGGGGCGTCCCTGGCTGAATGTGCTGGCACAGGTGGTGCCCGTTCCGCTCGGGTTACTGCTCAGCGGTGCTCTGGTCTGGGGTGCCACCAACGCCGACTGGAGTGGGACCAGCAGTAACAGCGGCAACACGTGGGGCTCCGGCTCGTTGGGGCTGGCCAACGACAGCAAGGTGCCCATGTTCCGCATCGACAACATGCGACCCGGCGACAGAGGCTCCAACTGCATCAGAATCGAGTCGAACGCCGACTTCCCCACCGCGCTCAAGCTGTACAGCAACTCACCGAACTGGCCCAGCAACTTCCAATCCTTCATCAACCTCAAAATCGAGGTAGGCAGCGGCGGCACCTTCGGCCACTGCAACGGCTTCACTCCGCAGAAGACTGCGTTCAACGGCACCCTGGACCAGTTCGTCGCCCTGCACACCGACTTCCGCACCGGCGTAGGTCCCTGGACCCTGCCCGGCAAGCCACCCAACTCGCTGAGCTTCCGCTTCGCGTGGAAGTTCAGCCCGAGCGCACCCAACGGCTCGCAAAGCGTGACCACGAACGAGGTGACCTTCACCTGGGAGGCGCGGGAACACAAGTGACTCCCCCAAGTGACCTAGCCGCCGGCACGCCCCGCCAACCCCCCACGGCCAAGGGCGCCCCGCACCCGATCCGCGTGGTCACCTCGGTCATCTCACGTACCGTGCTCGGCTCGATGGTTGGGCTGCTGGTGTGGGCGCAATTGCCCGTGGTGGCGCTGGGCTGGACAGCGGGCGTGGTGCAGTCCGGCTCCATGCGTCCCGCCCTCATGCCGGGCGACGTCGTGCTCTACCAGCCACCACCGCGCGACCGCACACCGGCGGTGGGCCAAATCGTGCTGGCCCAGGATCCCACCCGACCTGGCCATCTACTCACCCATCGGGTCTACCAGGTGCTTCCCGACAACGACCTGATCACCAAAGGTGACGCCAACTCCACACCGGACTCCACCCCGATACGGCCCACGGCGCTCCAAGGCGTGGCACGGTTGCGCGTGCCCTGGATCGGGTTGTCAGTTCAGCTCTGGCGCGCCAAGCAGCCCGTGCCCGAGGCGATCGTGCTGCTCGGACTTGCCATTCTGCTTACGCTTGCCGCTCTGCCACTGCACAGCCGCAGCCAACACAAGTAGCCCCGGTGGCTTGCTGAACAGAACTCAGCGGATGACAGTCCTCCCCCGGCTGGCCCGATCCGCCAGCACGCGGGCCGAGACCCGGCGAGGAGGCACTCGGCCTTGGCTGCGGCGTCCCCGGCGTTGTGTTGTCCCATCAGCACGGCAATTACCCGATTCACCCAAACACAACACCCACCGGGATAATCTGTAGCCGCATGATTACGTTAAGTAAAGGGGGTGGTCCTCGAGAGGAGGTTCCATGCCTCGCATATGGCGTTCGCTCAAGCCCGTCACGCTGGCACTGGCCCTACTGACGACATACACGCTGATGACGGCCAGTTCCGGCTTCTCAGGGGTATCGGCGGCCGTAGGAACCCCACAGGCGTCCATATCCGACCGAGGCACCGATCTCGCCCCGCGGGCAGAGGCTCCGCTGCCCACCACGGGATCCGACTGGAAGCCGGTCGCCGACACTCTCGGCCGTACCGGATCGGTGATGGGCGGAACGGTCTACCACGTTGCACTTCCCCGCAAGGACCTGAAGGTGACCAGCAAGGGTGTGGCCATCAAGCCCGGGTTCGCGCTCGGCGGGTACGTGAACTTCGCCAAGTACCGCAACGTCACCATCATGATGGGCGACTTGGTGGTCACCGAGGACGAACTGCAAAGGGTCACGGACGCCCTGCAGAAGGTGGACATCGAGCAGACAGGAATCCACAAGCACCTCCTGCAGCAGTCCCCCGCCATCTGGTGGACCCACGTCCACGGGATGGGTGATCCGGTCACCCTCGCCCGCGGCCTCAAGGAGGCCCTCGCGGCCACGAGCATCCCGGCCGCGTCGCCAACTATGCCTGCCCAGCCGCGCATCGACCTGGATACCACCGCCATTGACAACGCCATGGGCCGCAAGGGCACCGTCGACGGCGGCATCTACAAGTTCTCCATCCCACGCCGGGACACCGTCACCGACGGCCAGCACATTCTGCCCCCGGCCCTGGGCATCACCACCGCGGTCAACTTCCAGCCCCTCGGCGACCGCAGGGCCGCAATCAACGGCGACTTCGTCATGACCGCCGACGAGGTGAACAAGGTCATCCGCGCCCTGCGGAGCGGCGGCATCGACGTCGTTGAGCTACACAACCACATGCTGAACGACCAGCCGCGCCTGTTCTACCTGCACTACTGGGCGACCGGCGACGGCACACGCCTCGCCAAGGCCATCCGCCCAGCACTCGACGTGACCGACCTTTCACAGCCCACCATCTGACCCATACGCCTGGTGTGACGAGGCGGGTGGAGCCGTGAGCCCGAACTCTGGGCATCAAGGCTGACGGCGCCCTGGCCCCCGGCTCATTCACCAGCGTTTTGCTCTGCCTCGCCCAAGCGAAACCGGCTCGTTGCCTGCCCGGTGCGGCGCTCTGGACACCGTGCCGTGAGCTGCCCTGTCGCGCAGCCAGGCAAGGAATGCGATGACGAAGAGCCCTTCAACGAGCAGAGAAAGTACGCCGTAGGGCGGATCCCAGCTGCGTTCGTGGTAGCCGTCCGGCAGACCGACGGTGCGCGACAGCAGAAAGCCGATGATCATGCCGAGGCTGACGAGTGCCCCGGTCAGCCAAGCGGCCAAGGGACGTTTCATGATGACGAGCGCCAGAGCCACGGCGAGCATGACCGCGCTGCCCACGGCGAACAGGACCCCGATGTAGAACTTTTCCTCAAGATGGCCGGGGATGAGGAGTATGTGCAGCACCACATTGGCGACAGCACAGCATGCTCCGAGTCCTCTCAGGGAGGCTTCGGCTGCATTGGTGGAGTTCATCGCGACTCCAGCTGTTCACGTGCATGGAGCACAAAGCCCCGGGAGAAGGGTCGGCAGCGGAAAGCCGGAGCGGGACCTCGGCTCACCGCTCGCAGGCGGTATTCGTTCCCAGAGTGCCTCCAGCCGCGTCCTCGCCGCGCAGTTCGACGCAGCATGAGCCTGGTCGAGGGGCGAGCACCGCGATGGTCTTGTCGCTTCCCAGGCCGTGCAGGTAGCCGACCAGAAAAGCCTGATTGACGCCGCAGACCAGCTCCGGGGCCCTGGCCGCAAGGGGGTGGAAGGGGCAGTTACGCAGCCGCAGGAGGGTGGGTGCGACGCGCTCTGGCTCGTAACCAAACTCCGCGAGCGTCTCGGCGGCCAGGCTGAGTCCACGCTCGACGCCGAGCCGTCCGGGGCGTAGTCGCTCGCGTTGAGCGCGGCCCATGGTTTGCCCGCGCCGGAACGCCACGCGGAGCGCGGCGTTCCGGGCCGATTCCTCCTCTGCCTCGGTCAGCACGGCCTCGGTGAGGACGTCGGCCAGCATGCCGTAGCGACGCTCGGGGATGGTGACCGCGATGGCCTCGGCCAGCGGCTCGTACACTTTGGGCCTGCGGCCGACCTTGCGGATGCCTGAAGGCGATTCGTAGTGGGCTTGGAGCAGACCGGCCGACACCAGTTTGTCCAGGTGGAAGGCCGCCAGCTTGCGAGAGATCCCGAGACTCTCGGCCACCTCTTCACGCGTCACCCGTCGCCGCTCGTGCCGTATGAATTCGAACATGCGACGACGCAGGTCGTCGCCGAGGGCGGCCAGACTGGTCAACGAAGCGTGATCCAATCCCACGGGCGAATTATATCGCCCACGAGTTTTTGCAGAACCTCTACATCGTCGCGTTTTCCCAGGAATTATCGGCCCTCGGCACAATAGAGGAAACAAAGTCTAGCGGATTACCGCTTGGGCCCTCGGTCGATTCACCTGCTTAAGGACCGTTCAACTGCACGGTGCTGCGGGATGGAAACCCAGGGTGGTTTGCCGTCAAGGCGGTCTTCGAGATTCTTGCACCGACCTCGTTGGCACGCCACCTGTCTCGGTAGGAGCGATCCGTCACACGTTCGGGGCGGCCACAATCTCCGGCTCCGCCGCGACGGCGGGGGTATCGCTAAGCCCCATGCGCAGGTGTTCGACGTGATAAAGGGCCTGATCGAGAAGCTCGGCAACGTGATTGTCGTAGAGGGAGTACACCACCGAGCGTCCCTTGCGGGTGCCAACGACGAGGTCGAGGTTGCGCAGCAGGCGCAGTTGGTGGGAACAGGCGGACTGTTCCATGCCGACTTCCGCCGCCAGTTCGGTCGCCGGCAGAGGACCCTCGCGCAGACGGGCAAGGATGAGCAGCCGAGAGGGGGTCGCCAGCGCCTGGAGGGTGGCGGCGACCTTGACGGCATTGGCGGCGTTCAGGCGCCCGCGCGGAACGCTTCCGGCTGGCGGTGCGGCTCCATGACCCATGCGCCCATGGTACCGGCGTCTTCCATGAACACATGAATGTCTCTTCATTTATTCCTGTTACGGTGGGGGCTCGGACATGCTCTGCCCCGCTATCTGTGAAGGACCCCGCGTCAATGCCTTCCACCCTCACCCGCCCCACGCCGCTCGGCACTGTTCGCGAGACGGTGACGCCCCGGCGGCGCACACGGATCTTTGCGTTGCCCGAGGCCCGGTGGGCGGCGGCTGCGCTGGTGTTGTTCCTGGTCGCGCTACTCCTGCATCTGGCCGGCGCGCCTGCGTGGTCGTGGGGGGCGTTGTCCGCGGCTGTCTACGTGACCGGCGGCTGGGAGCCCGGCTGGGCCGGTATGCAGGCCCTGAGGGACAAGACCCTGGACGTGGATCTGCTCATGGTCGTTGCCGCGCTCAGTGCGGCGGCGATCGGACAGGTGCTGGACGGCGCGCTGCTGATCGTCATCTTCGCCACTTCAGGTGCACTGGAAGCGATCGCCACCGCTCGCACCGCGGACTCGGTGCGCGGTCTGCTCGACCTGGCCCCCACCACTGCCACCCGCCTGAGGGATGACGGTGACGAGGAGAGCGTGCCCACCGAGGAGTTGCACGTCGGCGACACGATCCTGGTGCGCCCCGGTGAGCGAATCGGTGCCGATGGCCGGATCCTGGACGGAGCCAGCGAGGTCGACCAGGCCACCATCACGGGCGAACCGCTGCCCGTGGCCAAGGAGGCCGGCGACGAGGTGTTCGCCGCCACCCTGAACGGCACCGGCGCCCTGCGGGTGAAGGTGGAGCGGGACCCGTCCGACTCGGTGATCGCCCGGATCGTGTCCATGGTCGAGGAAGCCTCCGAGACCAAAGCACCGACGCAGCTGTTCATCGAGAAGGTCGAACAGCGCTACTCCCTGGGCATGGTCGCCGCCACGGTCGCTCTGTTCGTCCTGCCCCTGCTGTTCGGCACCGATCTGCAGTCCACGCTGCTGCGCGCGATGACGTTCATGATCGTCGCCTCGCCGTGTGCCGTAGTGCTCGCCACCATGCCGCCGCTGCTGTCTGCGATCGCCAATGCCGGACGTCACGGTGTGCTGGTGAAGTCGGCTGTGGTCATGGAACGGCTCGGCCAGGTGGACGTGGTGGCGCTGGACAAGACCGGCACCCTGACCGAGGGCACCCCGAGGGTGACGGACATCCGCCCGCTGGCAGGTTCCGGCCTGAGTGAGGGGGAGCTTCTGCAGTTGGCGGCGGCCGTCGAGCACCCCAGTGAACATCCACTGGCCCGCGCCATCGTGGAGGCCGCCCGCACTCGTGATCTGGACATCCCCATGGTGGAGGACTTCACGTCCACCCCTGGCACAGGCGTCAGCGCCACCGTGGCCGGTCGTACGGTCGCGGTCGGTAGCCCCACCCGTCATTTGAAGGCAAGCATGCGCCGGGCCGTCGCGGTCGCCACCGGCCTGGAGGAGGAGGGCCGCACCACGGTTCTGGTCACGGCTGACGGCACCCCGGTGGGTGTGCTGGGCATCGCCGACCGGCTGCGCGAGGAGGCCGCTGCCACCACCGCAGCGCTGGGTCGGCTGATCGGCACCGCTCCGGTGCTGGTCACTGGGGACAACCCGCGCGCTGCGGCCCGTCTCGCCGACGAGGTCGGGATCACGGATGTGCGCGCCGCGCTGCTTCCGCAGGACAAGGTCGCAGCAGTCAAGGAGCTGGAGCAGGCCGGCCGGAAGGTGTTGGTGGTCGGCGACGGTGTCAACGACGCCCCCGCACTGGCCACCGCTCACACTGGCGTTGCCATGGGCCGCGCCGGATCTGACCTCGCCCTGGAGACTGCCGACGCCGTCGTTGTGCGCGATGAGCTCGCCACCATCCCGACCGTGATCGCGCTCTCTCGTCGGGCCCGCCGCCTGGTCGTACAGAACCTGGTGATCGCCGCGGTGTTCATCACCGTCCTGGTCATCTGGGACCTGGTCGGTCACCTGCCCCTGCCGCTGGGCGTTGCCGGACACGAGGGCTCCACGGTCATCGTCGGCCTCAACGGCCTGCGCCTGCTTGCTGACCGAGCCTGGAGCCGTGCCCGTGCCGGGCTGGACCAGTAGAGCCACCGTGCCATAACGCGCAGCTCCGAGGCATGCGGCGGTGGTTGCTGTACAGCAGCGGAGAAACAAGGGCTACCTACGGCAGAGCGCGTACATGAGCATGCGCCGGCTCGGCGTGGACCGGATCGACCTGTACTACCTCCACACGCCGACCATGACCGATGTCCCGTTCGAGGAGATCATCGGGACCCTGGCCGGTAAGCGGGAAGACGGCTTGATCCGTCACATCGGCCTGTCCAACGTGAGCGCCGACCACCTGCGCACCGCCTTGGGGATCACCGAGATCGCGGCGGTGACCGCTCATTACAACGTCGGTGTCCGCCTGGGCGCGGGCCTGCTCAAGGTCGCCGACGAGCACGGCATCGTCTACTCCCCCTGGCACCCCGGGGCGATCCCGGCGGGGGAAGCCGGAGCACGCCACCGGGCTGTCCTTGAGCCCCTTGCGACAAAGTACGCCGCGACGGTGAATCAGGTAGCTCTGGCGTGGCAGCTCCACCGCTCGCCGCAGATGCTCCCCATCCCCGGCACGACCAGCGTCCAGCACCGTCGAGTACTGCGGCCTGTTTCTGGTGTGTGCCGGTGCGCCGGTGCCCAGGCAGCCGCGTCGCGAGCAGGGATCCGGTGGGGCGCCGACGAGGGCGCCCACCGATCTGCATGGTGTAAAACATCCAGATTCAGGAAGTATTCCGTCATCTCGAAAATCGAGAATGCGCAGATCAGGGCCTATTTTTCACCTCGGGTGTATGATGTGTTTCATCTAGCTTCTGGGCGGCGACGGCCGCTCCTCGGAGGGAGGCCCGGCATGGGACACTCACAGGCGGAGAAGGCGGCGTCCCGTGAGCGGGTGCTGCGGATCGCGGCCCGCAAGGTCCGCGCGGAGGGCGTCACCCGCCCCGGCATCGCCGAACTGATGAAAGAGGCGGGTCTGACGCACGGCGGCTTCTACAAGCACTTCTCCTCGCGCGACGACCTGATCAACCAGGCCGTGACCGAGGCCCTGGCCGAGGGCACCGCGAAGATGGAGCAGGCCGCCCGCAAGAACGAGAAGGAACCGCGCACCGGTCTCATCGACGCCTACCTGGGCAAACGGCACCGCGACGCACCGGCCACCGGCTGCGCCCTGGTCACGCTCGGCGCCGCGGCTGGACGCGGGGACGAGGGCTTCAAGGAGGCCTACGAGAAGCAGGTCCGCTCCTATCTGGACCTGATCGCCGGTCTCGGCGAGGACTCCGGAGAGGCCCGGTCCGAGGCCATGCTCACCCTCAGCGCCCTGGTCGGCGCCACCCTCATGTCCCGGGCCGTCGCCGACTCCGACCTCTCGGACGAACTGCTCACCAACGTCGCCGACCAGCTCAAGCGACACGCGGCCCCTGCCCCTGCCGCCTGATCTCACCCCTGGCGCGGCTCCCGGTCGCGCCTGCCGGCCGCGGCACTCACGGGAGCCCCGAGCTCTGCCGCGGCCGAAAGGCGCGCCCGGCCTCCTTCACCGGCCGAGCGCGCCTTTCCCCCGTGTCGAAGTCCGCCGGCCGATGACCGTCGCCGGGACCTGACCTCGGCGTCCCGGTCATCGGCCGGCACCATGAACTCCCCTTGAACTCCCCCTGCCTCAGCCCGGATTCGGGCACCCGCCGCTACTCCGCGACCCGCTTGCCCAGGTCCAGTTCGACACCGTCCGGCTGCTGCAGGCCACCCTCGAAGAGGCGCTTGACCCGGTGCTCGTTCTCCGGTCGTCCCGCGGTGCGGAAGTACGCGGAGAGGGCGGCACCGAACTCCTCGTCGGGAATGCGGGTGCTCCCGTCGACGAGGGCCTTGGTCTCGGCCACGGCGACCTTGTCGAACCCTGCGATACGGCGGGCGAAGGCATCGACGAAAGAGTCCAACTCGCCTTCGGGCAGGACCCGGTTGACATAGCCGTACTCGGCCGCCAGCTGCGCCGGGAAGTCGTCCGCCCCGAGCAGGATCTCCAGGGCACGCCCTCGGCCCACCAGCCTGCCCAGCCGCCCCGACGGGTTGCCGCCCGGCACGGCCCCGACGCCGACCTCGAACTGCCCCAGGACGGCGCGGGGTCCGGCGAAACGGATGTCCGTCGCCAGGACGAACTCGCTTCCCGCTCCTCGGGCGCGCCCCTCGATCGCGGAGATCGTGACGGCGGGGACCCTGCCGAGGCGGATGAGGTTGTCCGCGTACGGGTGAAGTCCCGTGGGACCGGGCTTCATAGCGGCGATACGGGCCCCGTCCGCCAGGAAGTCGAAGTGCGCCATGAAGAAGTCGGGGTTGGCGCTCCGGAAGACCACGACGGTCAGATCGGGAGCCTGCTCGATGCGGTCCACCAGGGCGGAGAGCTGCTCGATCGTGTCCACGTCGATGAGGTTGACCGGGCCGTTGGAGAAGGTCACCTGCCAGTAGGACGGGGTCACTTCGCTTACCTGGAACTGCAGTTCATCACTCATGAGTCAGTAGCTGAGTACTTGATTTAAAGCTAGCGTCCAGCTGCCCGGCTGGTTCCCAGCCACTCGGCCCCACCAGTTGCTCGTGGTCGTCGAGGACCTACCGGCGTTCGGAGACGGCCGGTGCGGGGCGCGCGGCGCCCACGTCCGCCTCCGCGGCAGGCACCACGGACGTACGGCGCTTCGCATGGGCGTGCCCCGTCAGAAGCAGAGCCCCGACGGCGAGGTACGCCATGCCGATGTAGACCATCGCCGTCCAGCCGTGGGCCTCGAACACGGCGATGCCGACGGCCGAACCGATCGCCCCGCCGGCGAACAGGGAGAAGATGTAGACCGTGTTCAGGCGGGCGCGGATGGCGGCGGGTCCCGTGAAGACACGGGTCTGGTTGGCTATCTGGGCGCTCGTGGTGCCGTAGCCCAGCAGATTGCAGCCGATCATGAGGGCCGCCAAGGACTCGCCGCCGAGCAGGAAGACCACGAAGGCGGTGCCGGCGGAGGCCAACGCGATCGCGTTGACGGTGTCGGGGCTGTAGCGGTCGGAGAGCCGGCCGGAGTAGCGGGCCGCCAGAGCGCCGGGCACGCTGCTGAGGCCGAACAGTCCTGCCGCGGCCGGTCCGAGCTGAAGGGGCTTCTCGGACAGATGGAAGGCGAGCGTGGCCCAGAACGACGAGAAGGCCGCGAAGCTCACCGAGCCCAGCAGGGCGGACAGCCGCAACGTGGGATAGCGGACGACGAGCGGGGGAATGGAAGCAAGCAGCTTCAGGTAGCCGGTCGTTGTCGCACCGGCGGCCGGGCTGCGCTTCGGCATGTAGCGGGGCAGGACGAACAACAGGCAGCCTGTGGCCAGGGCGGCGGCGAAGTAGTCGACGCGCCACGTCCCGGTCACCTCCGAGAGAGCCCCGGAGACGGTGCGGGAGAGCAGCGCTCCCAGCGTCAGCCCGGTGCCGACTGCGCCCAGGGCCCGGCCGGTCTGGCCCTGGGCGGACATCGAGGCGATGGTCGGCATGATGACCTGCGGGACCACCGTGGTGGTCGACAGGACGAAGGTCGCAAGGCCCAGCAGCGCGATCGAGGGCGCCAGTGCTCCGGCGAGCAGGGCCAGCGCGGTCACGGCGAGCAGGACCGTGGTCAGGCGGCGCAGCCGTACGCGGTCGGCGAGGGGGACGATCGCGACGATGCCCAGCGCGTAGCCGATCTGGCCGGCCGTCGCGATGATGCCGGCGGCCGAGGAGGAGATGCGCAGGTCCCGTGCGATCTGCTCGAGAAGCGGCTGGGTGAAGTAGATGTTGGCGACGGCGATCGCGGTGGCGGTGGCGAAGACGGGGACGGTGCCGCGCTTCACGCCCGGGACGGTGGACTGTGCACTCACAACGGCTTCCTACGGAGGCGGGAGAGTGGGGAAAAGGGGGGAAGGGAGCAGGGGCCCAGGTGAGACGCCGGGCCCCTGCGCGACGAGGACCGGGTGGGTCAGTCGCGGGTGAGTTCGCCGTCGACGAGGCGCCACACGTGCAGCGGGTTGGCCTCGCGCAGTGACTCGGGCAGCAGTTCGTCGGGGAAGTTCTGGTACGTGACCGGGCGCAGGAACCGCTCAATCGCGGTCATCCCGACGGAGGTGAAGCGGGAGTCCGACGTGGCCGGGAACGGGCCCGTGTGGACGGACGCGTGGGAAACCTCCTGCGGCATCGAGAAGTTGTTGATCACGATGCGGCCGGTACGACGCTCCAGGATCGGCAGCAGTTCCACGGCGGTGTCATGGTCGCTCGCCTCGGCGTGGACGCTGGCCGACAGCTGTCCCCTGAAGGCGCGGGCCACCTCGCGGATTTGGTCCGGTCCGGTCTCCCCCTCGAACTGGGCGGCGGGCAGTCCCGTCTCCAGCGACGTACGTTCGGCCAGTTCGTCCTTGACCGCCTCGAGCTTGTCCGCGACGAGATCGAGGAACGCGGCCCGCTCGGCCAGTCCGGTGTGACTGTAACTGTCGAACGCCTCGTCGGCCAGGCGGACGGCGCGGTCGACCTCGGCCGCGCCCCCGAATGCGAACTCCGGCTCGATGACCTCGCCGGTGGCGGGGTTGAGCGCCTTCATCGTGCCCGCGGTGGCGGCCACATCGGCCGCTCCGATCAGCAGTTCTCCGGTCAGTGTCATGACTGCGCTCCCTTGAACGCAGCGGTGACTTCGTCCGTCGTGACGATGGCGTGGGCGAAGGTGGGGCCGTTCAGTTCGTGAGCGGCGTGCATCACCTCGGGGAGGAGGGCCGCGGTGGCGTCACGGACCAGCGTCACGTGGTAGCCGAGCTCCTGGGCGAAACGCGCGGTGGCCTCGATGCAGGTGTTGGCCAGCAGGCCCACGATCACCACGTGGGTGATGCCGTGCTGCTTGAGCTGGAAGTCCAGGTCGGTGTTGGCGAACCCGCTCGACCCCCAGTGCTCGTGGACCACCACCTCGCCCGGCTGCGGCTGGAAGTCGTCGTGGAACGACCCGCCCCAGGAGCCTCTGGCGAAGTGGTGCATCTTCTGGATCTTGCGCTGCGAGGGGCTCGGGAAGTCCCAGTTGTCGTAGTCGCCCGGCTCCCAGCGACGGTGCGGCACAAACATCACGCGCACGTCGTTCTCGCGGGCCGCGGCGACCACGGAGCGCAGGTGATCCAGCAGACCGACCTCGGTAGCCACGGGTTCCAGGTGCGGCCAGACCTTGCCGCCCTCGGAGAGGAAGTCGTTGAAGGGGTCGACCAGCAGAACCGCGGTGTGGCGGGGGTCGTAGGTCTCAGACATGGTTCCTCCGAAAGCTAGATGATGGGCAACATCTAGATTCAGGATTACTCTCGACATCCTGGATGTCAAACGGGGAGCCGGAAAAATCTCGGGTCCGGGCCTTCGGCATCGCGTGGCCGCCCGGTCCCTGCCTGCCGACGGGGTCGTCTACGCGGCGAAAGGGCCGCAAAAGGGCTGCAAGAGATCCGCACGAGACAGGGCCGCCCTCGCCCGATGCTCCGTTTGCGGGAGCCCGGGGCGCGCCGCAGCATGGGCTGGACGTACCGGGTGCGCGTCCGCCCTTCGGGCCTGTGGGCGCACCGCAGGTGCGTGACGGCAGCGGAATCTGCCTCCACGGAAGAGACTTGAGCTGCTTGCGGAGCTGCCGCGCGCCGGCGCCCGCCCGCGCCCACGAGGGGGCGCCATAGCCGTCTGCGGGTCCGTTGCGGTGTGCGCGGGGAGCTGGGGAAGGTGGTGGGTTGAGGCTGCGAGGCGAGGCTCCCGAAAACCCTTCGCACCTGCTCGACTCGCCCGGTACGGTCTCGACCGCGTGTCCACTGCGGGGAGCCCAGGAGCTCCGCGCGCGGCCGCCCCCAGCAGTTCCGGCATTGAGAGCAGGTTTCGTCAATGGCATGTCGTATCAGTGAGCTCGTGCTCGGTTGCCGCGATCCCGAGGTGCTGGCGCGGTTCTGGTGCGAGGTCCTGGACTTCGTAGTGCTCGATCGCGAAGGGAACGACTGCATCGAGATCGGGCCGCGCGAAGGGTTCGGCGGCCCACAGCCGACGATCATCCTCAGCCGCAGGGACGAGCCGGAGCCCGGGAAGTCCCGGCTGCACATCGACGTCAACCCCACCGACCGCGATCAGGACGCCGAGCTCGAACGCCTCCTGAAGCTCGGGGCGCGCCCGGCCGACATCGGCCAGACCGGCGAGGAGCAATGGCACGTTCTTGCCGACCCCGAGGGCAATGAGTTCTGCTTGCTCAAGGCCCGCCTCAACCCGCTCTGACGGCTCTCTATCCCGGGACAGAACACCTGGTGCGCCGGGTTGGATCTGTCAAGGAGGCCCTTCCGTGCTGACATCAGCGGCTGACACCAACAAGCGCGAACAGCAGTGACCCACACTTCACCCAAGGCTGGGACGGCACCTGCACCCCCGAAGACGACTTCGCCAGTGAACCGGAACACATGCGCCGCCCGGCCGGTCAGGAACCCCTTGCGGGGACCAGCCGGCCGGGCGGGGTCGGTCAGCGGCGCTGAACGTCGGGTTCTTCAGCGGGTGGCGGGGTAGGCGGCCTGTTCGATCAGGCGGGTGACCGCGCCGGGCTGGGAGACCGAGACCGCATGGGAGGCCTTGACCTCGGCGGTGTGCGCGCGGGCGCGCTCGGCCATGAAGCGCTGCGCGGCCGGCGGGATGTTGTAGTCGTCGGTGGCGATCAGGCTGA
>NZ_JAYWVC010000184.1:0-15581 GCF_036281785.1 Streptomyces chiangmaiensis
TGTGTGCCGAGCGAGAGCCAAGCCCGGCGCGCAGCGCACTAGCCTTTCGTGTCACCGGGCAGGTTCCGTCCCGGCTGGTGTCGAGGGAGTAAGACCTTCCAGGTCGCTGACCTGGGCGGCTTCCTGAGCCAGGAATCCCCCTGCGTTAGCTGGGGGAGGGTTCAATCCCAGTCCCACCCGATGCCCACGATCCCCGACCTGACGCGCGGCTCCACCAGGTGCACAGAGCGATGGCGTCCGCTCAGCGTCAGCTCCTGGCGGCCGCTGCGCGGGGCCGCGGAGGAGTGCTGGGCGAAGCGGTGGCAGCGCACCGGCAGCGCCTCCTGGGCGAAGCTCACCTGGAGTGCGTACTGCCCGCCCGCCAGGCTGAAGCCGCGAAGGTACTCGGCCGACACACCCGCGGTGCCGTCCTCGAAGCCATAGCGAAAGAGGAACGTGTCGCCGGTGCGCAGCCGCGTGTCGAAGAGCAGTTCGGCGACCAGGACGCCCGTGTCGCGGTGCCATCGCACACGTCCTGTGCGGCAGTTCTCCAGCGCGTGCACCGCTGTCCGTTCCGGGGCGCAGCCCGGATCCCCGTGGTGGATGGCGATGTAGCGGTCAACTCCGTCCTTGTGAGCGCGCACGATGTGGTGCGACTCGCGGGCCAGCAGTTCCCGGCGCGCCCCGATGCGGACGCGCTCGTGATGGCCGATGGTGTGCAGTCCGCCGTCCAGGGGCGACTCCAGCTCGGTGAGAAGGCGCTCCAGGACGCCCGAGGCCTTCACCAGGGAGCGGTACGAACGGCCCGGGGGACGGTCGGGGTGGGGCCGCTCGTCGGTCGAGGCCAGCAGCCGGATCAGCGACTCGTCGGGCAGCTGGAGTATCTCCTCCAGGGCACGCACGGCGCGCAGGGACTCGGGTCGCTGCGGGCGACGCGCACCTTGCTGCCAGTAGCTCAGACTCGTCACCCCGACCCTGACCCCGTACCGGGACAGATGGTGCTGTACGCGCTGCAGCGGCAGTCCGCGGGCGGCGATCGCGGCGCGCAGCGCGACATGGAAGGGGCCGCCGCGCAGGGCCGCCTCCAACTCCGCCGGGACTGTATCCGCGTGCTGTGTGCCGTGCCGCATACAGGGGGGCCTTTCTGTGAATGTTCGCGACGGCTGGTCAGACCGTTCGCAGGGGCGTTCCGGGCCGGTCGGGGCACGCGGCGCCCGTTCACATGCGGACCCCGCCGATCACTGCCCGGAGGTTCCACGCATTGAAGCGTGTTGACCAAGTCCCGACAACACCTGATGCCCACCGCACGGAAGACTCTTCGCCCCTGTGGCCGGTTCGGCGGTGCTGCCCCGGCCGTCCATGCAACCGCCCGACCACCGCAGGCGGTCCCACGGCCCGGCGGGCTCCCTCGTGCCCTCTGCCCTGGCCGGAACGCACCCGTGTGCCCGATGTGCCCTCGGCCTGCCGAAGCCGGCATCCGTGAACGCCGGAGCGGGCCTTCCCTCGCCCTCGGCGGCCCGTCCGGCCCTTGTCCACAGGCGCGCCGTTGTGTCGGCCCCCGCCAGTAGGGTGTGAGACATGGCCGACCCCTCCAGCTACCGTCCCCAGCCGGGAGAGATCCCGGACTCTCCCGGGGTCTACAGGTTCCGTGACGAGCACCGCCGGGTGATCTACGTCGGAAAGGCGAAGAGCCTGCGCCAGCGCCTGGCGAACTACTTCCAGGACCTCGCGAACCTCCACCCGCGCACCCGCACCATGGTCACCACGGCCGCGTCCGTGGAGTGGACGGTGGTGTCCACGGAGGTCGAGGCCCTGCAGCTGGAGTACACCTGGATCAAGGAGTTCGACCCCAGGTTCAACGTCAAGTACCGCGACGACAAGAGCTACCCGTATCTCGCGGTGACGATGAACGAGGAGTTCCCGCGCGTCCAGGTGATGCGCGGCCAGAAGCGCAAAGGGGTGCGGTACTTCGGTCCTTACTCGCATGCGTGGGCGATCCGCGACACCGCGGATCTGTTGTTGCGTGTCTTCCCCGTGCGCACCTGCTCGGCAGGCGTCTTCAAGAACGCTGCCCGCACCGGGCGCCCCTGTCTGCTCGGTTACATCGGCAAGTGCTCCGCACCCTGCGTCGGCCGGATCTCCCCCGAGGACCACCGTGAACTGACCGAAGAATTCTGCGACTTCATGACGGGTCGCACCGGGACTTACCTCCGTCGTCTGGAGAAACAGATGGTGGGGGCGGCCGACGAGATGGAGTACGAGCGCGCCGCACGGCTGCGCGACGACATAGAGGCCCTGAAGAAGGCCATGGAGAAGAACGCGGTCGTGCTCACCGACGCGACCGACGCCGATCTGATCGCGGTCGCCGAGGACGAGTTGGAGGCGGCCGTGCAGATCTTCCATGTGCGCGGCGGGCGCGTACGCGGCCAGCGCGGCTGGGTCACCGACAAGGTCGAGGACGTCACCACCGGCGCCCTCGTCGAGCACGCCCTCCAGCAGCTCTACGGCGAGGAGACGGGCGACTCCGTGCCCAAGGAGGTCCTGGTCCCGGCGCTGCCCGACCCCATAGAGCCGGTCCAGGACTGGCTCACCGGCCGCCGAGGGGCGAACGTGTCCCTGCGCATCCCGCAGCGTGGTGACAAGAAGGCGTTGATGGAGACCGTGCAGCGCAATGCCCTGCAGGCGCTCGCTCTGCACAAGACCAAGCGCGCCTCCGACCTGACCACGCGCTCGCGCGCTCTGGAGGAGATCGCCGACGCCCTCGAGCTGGACAGCGCCCCGCTCAGGATCGAGTGCTACGACATCTCGCACCTCCAGGGCGAGGACGTGGTGGCCTCCATGGTGGTCTTCGAGGACGGACTGCAGCGCAAGAGCGAGTACCGCCGCTTCCAGATCAAGGGCTTTGAGGGCCAGGACGACGTCCGGTCCATGCACGAGGTGATCACCCGCCGCTTCAAGCGCTACCTCGTCGAGAAGGAGAAGACGGGGGAGTGGGCGGACGGGGACGCCCTGACGGAGGACGACGGGCGGCCCAAGAGGTTCGCCTATCCGCCGCAGCTCGTCGTGGTCGACGGCGGCCGGCCGCAGGTCGCGGCGGCCAGGAAGGCGCTGGACGAACTCGGCATCGACGACATCGCCGTATGCGGCCTCGCCAAGCGCCTGGAGGAGGTCTGGCTGCCCGACGAGGACGACCCGGTGGTTCTGCCCCGCACCAGCGAGGGCCTCTACCTCCTGCAGCGTGTTCGCGACGAGGCCCACCGTTTCGCGATCACCTACCAGAGGACCAAGCGGACCAAGCGACTCAGGACGAGTCCCCTGGACGAGGTATCGGGACTCGGGGAGACACGCAAACAGGCGTTGATCAAGCACTTCGGCTCGGTGAAGAGGCTTCGATCCGCAACAATCGACCAGATTCAGGAGGTCCCCGGCATCGGCCGCAAGACGGCCGAGACGATCGCCGTGGCCCTCGCCCAGGCGGCCCCGGCCGCACCCGCCGTGAACACGGCGACCGGAGAGATCATGGAAGAGGAGGAGCCCGAGAGGACGGAGGGTTCCTCCGGGGAACCCGTGTCCGCGGGGCCTCCCGATGAGTGACGGGGGCAGGAGACATGACCGAGCATGACCGGAGCACAGAAGAACGCTCGACGCAGGACCAGGCCGCCCACATGGACGCGGGTGAGGATCAGCCGCGTCAGCCGGCGGGTCAGGAAGACGGAGCACAGGTGAGTACGGGCATCGAAGCGGCCGGGGTGCCGGACACGGCCATCCCCGAGCTGGTGATCATTTCCGGTATGTCGGGCGCGGGACGGTCGACGGCCGCGAAGTGCCTGGAGGACCTCGGCTGGTTCGTCGTCGACAACCTGCCGCCCGCGCTGATCCCCACCATGGTGGAGCTGGGCGCCCGCTCTCAGGGCAATGTCGCCCGTATCGCGGTCGTCGTCGACGTCCGTGGTGGCCGTTTCTTCGACAACCTCCGCGAGTCGCTGGCCGACCTGGAGGCGAAGAACGTCACTCGGCGCATCGTGTTCCTGGAGTCCTCCGACGAGGCCCTGGTGCGCCGTTTCGAGTCCGTTCGACGTCCGCACCCACTGCAGGGCGACGGCCGCATCGTCGACGGCATCGCCGCCGAGCGCGAGCTGCTGCGTGAGCTGCGGGGTGACGCCGATCTGGTGATAGACACCTCCAGCCTCAACGTGCACGAACTGCGCGCCAAGATGGACGCCCAGTTCGCCGGCGAGGAGAAGCCCGAGCTGCGGGCCACCGTCATGTCCTTCGGCTTCAAGTACGGCCTCCCGGTGGACGCCGATCTCGTCGCGGACATGCGTTTCCTGCCGAACCCGCACTGGGTCCCGGAGCTGCGCCCGTACACCGGCCTCAACGAGGAAGTGGCCACGTACGTGTTCAACCAGCCGGGAGCCAAGGAGTTCCTCGACCGTTACTCCGAGCTGCTCCGGCTCATCGCCGCCGGGTACCGCCGTGAGGGCAAGCGCTACGTGACCATCGCCATCGGCTGCACCGGAGGCAAGCACCGCTCCGTCGCCATGTCGGAGAGGCTCGCCGCCCGGCTGGCCGCCGAGGGAGTGGAGACCGTGGTCGTGCACCGGGACATGGGGCGCGAGTGAGCGGACGTACTCTGCGGCTGAGCAGGCTGCGCCGGGTGGTGTCCGAGGGACGGGGCGACAGTCCCGCCGAGGCCCGCGGCGGCCGGGCGCGCCGCCGCGGCACCCAGCCCAAGGTGGTTGCCCTGGGCGGCGGCATGGGGCTGTCCGCCTCGCTCGCCGCGCTGCGCCGGATCACCGGTGACCTCACCGCCGTTGTCACCGTCGCCGATGACGGCGGCTCCAGCGGCCGCCTGCGCGACGAGCTCGGCGTTCTCCCGCCCGGGGATCTGCGCAAGGCCCTCGCCGCGCTCTGCGGCGACGACGACTGGGGCCAGACCTGGGCCCGTGTCATCCAGCACCGTTTCCAGTCCGAGGGTGATCTGCACGAACACGCCGTCGGCAATCTGTTGATCGTGGCCCTGTGGGAGCAGCTCGGAGACCACGTCCAGGCCCTCGACCTGGTCGGCAGGCTGCTCGGCGCCCACGGCCGTGTCCTGCCCATGTCCGCGGTACCCCTGGAGCTGCAGGCGCTGGTCAAGGGCCACGACCTGGAGCACCCGGACGAGATCGGGACGGTGCGGGGACAGGCGAATGTCGCGCTCACCCGCGGGGAGGTGCAGTCCGTGCACCTCGTGCCGAACGACCCGCCTGCCGTGCCCGAGGCCGTCGCCGCGGTCCAGGACGCCGACTGGGTCGTGCTGGGCCCGGGCTCCTGGTTCTCGTCGGTGATCCCGCATCTGCTCGTCCCCGAGCTCCTGGACGCCCTCTCGGAGACCAAGGCGCGCCGGATACTCTCCTTGAACCTCGCTCCGCAGCCGGGAGAGACCGCCGGCTTCTCCCCGCAGCGTCATTTGGAGGTTTTGGGACGACACGCCCCTAAACTCGCCCTGGACGTGGTGCTGGCCGACCAGGCCGCCGTGCCCGATCGTGCCCTGCTGAACGAGGCCGCCGAGCGGTTCGGCGCCACGGTCGAGCTGGCACCGGTGGCCCGGACCGACGGAACCCCGCGGCACGACCCGGAGCTGTTGGCCGCCGCGTACGACCGTATTTTTCGGATGCATGGAAGGATCGGCCCATGGCGATGACGGCAGCGGTGAAGGACGAGATCTCCCGGCTTCCCGTCACCCGGACCTGCTGCAGAAAGGCGGAGGTCTCGGCGATCCTGCGGTTCGCGGGTGGACTGCACCTGGTCAGCGGCCGCATCGTGATCGAGGCGGAGCTGGACACGGCGATGGCTGCACGGCGTGTCAAGCGGGACATTCTCGAGATCTTCGGCCATGGCTCCGAGCTGATCGTGATGGCGCCCGGCGGCCTGCGCCGCGGCTCCCGCTATGTGGTCCGCGTGGTCGCGGGCGGTGACCAGCTGGCCCGCCAGACAGGTCTCGTCGACGGCCGGGGCCGCCCGATCCGCGGTCTGCCCCCGCAGGTGGTGTCGGGAGCCACCTGCGACGCCGAGGCGGCCTGGCGCGGCGCCTTCCTGGCACACGGTTCGCTCACGGAGCCCGGCCGCTCGTCCTCACTCGAGGTGACCTGCCCCGGTCCGGAGGCCGCGCTCGCCCTGGTCGGCGCCGCCCGTCGCCTGTCGATCGCCGCCAAGGCGCGCGAGGTGCGGGGCGTGGACCGTGTGGTCGTCCGGGACGGCGACGCCATCGGCGCGCTGCTCACCCGCCTCGGCGCGCACGAGTCCGTGCTGGCCTGGGAGGAGCGGCGGATGCGCCGCGAGGTCCGCGCCACGGCGAACCGCCTGGCCAACTTCGACGACGCCAACCTGCGCCGTTCCGCCCGTGCGGCCGTCGCGGCCGGTGCACGGGTCGCCCGTGCCCTGGAGATCCTCGGTGACGAGGTCCCCGAGCACCTTGCGGCAGCCGGCCGGCTGCGGATGGAGCACAAGCAGGCCTCCCTGGAGGAGCTGGGCGCCCTCGCCGACCCGCCGCTGACCAAGGACGCGGTCGCGGGCCGTATCCGCCGGCTGCTGGCGATGGCCGACAAGCGCGCGGCGGACCTCGGAATCCCGGGCACGGAGTCCAACCTCACGGAGGAGCTGGCGGACAACCTGGCCGGGTGACCCGTGAGCTCGACACGCCGGTTCCCTGCGCCTATTGAGTGGGCGTAGGGAACCGGCGTTTGTCTGTCCTTGGGGCAGTCTTGACTCGATCATGAACTGTCATGAGCCTGGCAACGTTCGCCGCTGGGGCGGACCACTGCTAGGGGGGTCCATGAGACACAGAGCGAGATCGATCCTCGCTGTCGGCGCGCTCCTGCTCGGCGGAGCGAGCCTCGCACCCATCGCCCAGGCGCAGACGGGAAGCTCATCCGGCACGTCCGGCGCGGACGAGGTCAAGGTCTTCCGCGCCGAAGTCACCCAGAAGCAGATACCCCTGCTGCTCAAGGCCGGACAGGACGGCCACGAACTCGGCGAGCAGGTGGCCGGGAACGACAGGACAACCGTCGAGGTCTACCTCACCGATCAGCAGGCCGCCGGGCTGGAGAAGCAGGGCGTCGCCCTCACCGAACACACGCTTTCGGCCAAGGCGGAGACGCGGGTCGAGGGTGCGTCCCAGGGCGTCTTCCGCCCCTACAGCGGAATGGGCGGCATCGCGGAGGAGATCGTCAGGACGGGGCAGGCCCATCCCGAACTGACCAAGGTCGAATCCATCGGCAAGACGATCAACGGCCAGGACATCCTCGCCCTCAAACTGACCAAGGACGCGAAGAAGTCGAAGGACGGCTCCAAGCCCTCGGTGCTGTACGTCTCCAACCAGCACGCGCGTGAGTGGATCACACCGGAGACCACCCGGCGGTTGATGCGCTACTACCTGGACCACTACGCCACGGACAAGCGCATCAGGAAGATCGTCGACTCCACCGAGCTGTGGTTCGTCGTCTCGGCCAACCCGGACGGCTACGACTACACGTTCAAAGACTCCGACACCCGCCTGTGGCGCAAGAACCTGCGGGACGTCAACGGCGACGGCGTCGTATCCACCGGCGACGGCGTCGACCTCAACCGCAACTTCGCCTACAAGTGGGGCTACGACGACGAGGGTTCGTCCCCCAACCCCACCAGTCAGACCTATCGCGGCGCCGCCCCCGGGTCGGAGCCCGAGACCCGGGCGCTCGACCGATTCGAGAAACGCATCGGGTTCACGTACGGGATCAACTACCACTCCGCCGCCGAACTGCTCCTCTACGGCGTCGGCTGGCAGGTCGCCACCCCTACCCCCGACGACGTCCTCTACAAGGCGCTCGCCGGCACCCCGGACAACCCGGCGATCCCCGGCTACCGCTCGCAGGTCTCCTCGGAGCTGTACACCACCAACGGCGAGGCGGACGGCCACGCCGCGAACGTCAACGGTATGGCGATGTTCACACCCGAGATGTCGACCTGCCAGACCGTCTCGAACAGTGACCCGAACGACGGGTGGAACGCTGCCGACTGCCAGTCGGTCTTCAACTTCCCCGACGACGAGAAGCTGATCCAGCAGGAGTTCGAGAAGAACCTCCCCTTCGCGCTCTCCGTCGCCGAGACCGCCTCCCACCCCGACCAGCCGTCGTCCTCGGTCGGCATCGACGCTCCGGACTTCACCCCGGCCGCCTTCTCGACGTCGTACTCGCGCGGCGCGGACCAGGAGGTCTCGGTCGTGGTGCGGAAGTCCGTGCGCGACAAGGAGCTCAAGTACCGCGTCAACGGCGGCCGTATCAAAGACCTGGCGCTCAAGCCCTGGAAGGGCGGCGAGACCTATGGCGGCGAGGACAACCTCTACTTCGACGAGTACCGGGCCACGGTGCGGGACGGCGATCCGGGCGACAAGGTCGAGGTGTGGTTCACCGGTGAGACGAGGAGCGGCAGGAACACGTCGAGCCGGCACTTCACTTACACCGTGGCCGAGCGGCCCGGCGCGGACACCCTGGTGGTCGCCGAGGAAGGCGCCACAGCCACCCAGGCACAGCCCTACGTCGACGCCCTGAGGGCGAACGGCCGCAAGGCGATCGTCTGGGACGTGGCCGCACAGGGAGCGCCCGACGCACTCGGGGTGCTGGACCACTTCAGGACCGTCGTCCACTACACGGGCGCGAGCGTCCCGGGCAACGCCACCCAGCTCCAGCTGCGCGCGTTCCTCAACGAGGGCGGCAAGCTGATCGAGGCGGGCGAACAGGCCGGCGGCACCGTCGACCTCGGTGGCGGCACGCTCTCGGACGACTTCAGCCAGTACTACCTGGGCGCCTACTCGCGCACCTCGACGCCGGGGGCCAACGGCTTCACCGGCTCCGGCAGGCTCGAGGGCTTCTCCGGGCCGCTGGGCGCCGCGGTGGGCAACCCGCTGGACAAGGCGGGCACGTACGGCGTCACCTCGGACGAACTTCCCGTCGCCACGTACCCTCAGTTCACGAGCGCCGGGGCCGGCCGGTTCGCCGGGACCGTCAACCCGTACGGGCCGTACACGGGTTCGTACATGGCGGCCGCCGTCCACACCGACGACGGGTACAAGCGGCTCACCCGCACCCTCGACCTCACCGAGGTCGGCGCGGCCGAGCGGCCCACCTTGCGCACGCGGCTGCTGTGGGACACCGAACCGGGCTACGACCACGCCGTGGTCGAGATCCACACCGTAGGGGCAGACGACTGGACGACCCTGCCGGAGGCCGGAGGTGCCACCCACGACACGGTGCCGACGGAGTGCGAGGCCGGGTTCCTCATGGCCGAGCACCCCTGGCTCAAGCACTACCTGACCATGGCGGCGACCGGTTGCAACGCGACCGGAACCACCGGTGCGTGGCACAGCCTCACCGGCTCGTCGAGCGGGTGGCAGCAGGTGGACTTCGACCTGAGCGCGTACGCCGGAAAGACGGTGGAGCTCTCGCTGAGCTACATCACCGACCCGGGCAGCGGCGGCCACGGCGTACTCACCGACGACGCCTCGCTCGTCGTCGGCGGCACGGCCACCGAGACCGAGGGCTTCGAAACGTCCCTGGGCGCCTGGAGCGTGGCCGGACCGCCCGCGGGCAGTCCGGCCGTCCGCAAGGACTGGGCGCGCACCGGGGCGTTGTTCACGACATACGGAGCGGTCACCACGGACCGGACCGTGCTGCTGGGCTTCGGCCTCGAGCACGTCACCTCGGCGGCGGACCGGGCGACGCTCATCAAGAAGTCACTGACCGCACTCGAAGGCTGACGTTTCGTAGCCATCGGCAGTTGGTCCCGTATCACCGAAAAGTGTGATCGGGCCCTTTCCCGGTGCGGTCCGTACCCCTACTGGCGGGTACGGACCGCACTGCCGTGTATGGGGCATCTCGATGTCACTGCGGGGAGCTCAGGGAGGTAGGGTCATGGGTGGTCGGGGACATCCCATACAGCTCGCCGGCGTCGAAAGCCGGCGTACCAACGAGGAGATCGGTTCGTGACGATCCGCGTAGGCATCAACGGCTTCGGCCGCATCGGTCGTAACTACTTCCGCGCGCTGCTGGAGCAGGGTGCAGACATCGAGATCGTGGCTGTCAATGACCTGGGTGACACCGCGACCACCGCTCACCTGCTGAAGTACGACACCATCCTCGGCCGTCTCAAGCAGGAGGTGTCCCACACCGAGGACACCATCACCGTCGGCGGCAAGACGATCAAGGTCCTCTCCGAGCGCAACCCCGCCGACATCCCGTGGGGCGAGCTGGGTGTCGACATCGTCATCGAGTCGACCGGCATCTTCACCAAGAAGGAAGACGCCGAGAAGCACATCGCCGGCGGCGCCAAGAAGGTCATCATCTCGGCCCCGGCCAAGAACGAGGACGTCACGATCGTGATGGGTGTCAACCAGGACACCTACGACCCGGCGAAGCACCACGTCATCTCCAACGCCTCCTGCACCACCAACTGCGTGGCTCCGATGGCGAAGGTCCTCGACGAGAACTTCGGCATCGTCAAGGGTCTGATGACCACGGTGCACGCGTACACGAACGACCAGCGCATCCTGGACTTCCCTCACAAGGACCTGCGCCGCGCCCGTGCCGCCGCCGAGAACATCATCCCCACCACCACCGGTGCCGCCAAGGCCACCGCCCTGGTCCTGCCGCAGCTCAAGGGCAAGCTGGACGGCATCGCCATGCGCGTCCCGGTCCCGACCGGTTCGGTCACCGACCTCGTCGTCGAGCTGAGCCGCGAGGTCACCAAGGAAGAGGTCAACGCCGCCTTCCAGAAGGCCGCCGAGGGCGAGCTCAAGGGTCTCGTCGACTACACCGAGGACCCGATCGTCTCCTCCGACATCGTCAACGCCCCGGCGTCCTGCACCTTCGACTCCTCCCTGACCATGGTCCAGGAGGGCAAGAACGTGAAGGTCATCGGCTGGTACGACAACGAGTGGGGCTACTCCAACCGTCTGGTCGACCTCACGGTCTTCGTCGGCAACCAGCTCTGATCGCCGAAGCAGGCCCCTCGATGCGATAGCAGGGCTCGGGCAGCGCACGGTCGCGCTGCCCGAGCCCTGCCGCACGTCCGGCGAGCCGACCCGCGCGGGCGCGGCTCGTGTGCAGATCCATCAGCCCTCGTACGATCAAGAGCCCTCCTCAGGAGTCCTTTTATGAAGACGATCGACGAACTCCTCTCCGAAGGCGTGGACAACAAGCGGGTCTTCGTCCGCGCCGACCTCAACTGCCCGCTGGCCGACGGCCTCATCACCGACGACGGCCGTATCCGCGCCGTTCTGCCCACCGTCAAGGCCCTCGCCGACGCGGGCGCCAAGGTGATCGTCGCCTCGCACCTGGGCCGCCCCAAGGGCGCTCCGGACCTGGCCTTCTCGCTGCTGCCCGCCGCCGAGCGCCTCGCCGAACTGCTCGGCGCCCCGGTCGCGTTCGCCCAGGACACCGTCGGCCCCGCCGCCCACGACGCGGTGGACGGCCTCCAGCCCGGCCAGGTCGCGGTCATCGAGAACCTGCGCTTCAACCCCGGCGAGACCGCCAAGGACGACACCGAGCGCGGCGAGTTCGCCGACCGGCTCGCCGCCCTCGCCGACGTGTATGTGGGCGACGGCTTCGGCGCTGTCCACCGCAAGCACGCCTCCGTGTACGACCTGCCGGCCCGCCTGCCGCACTACGCCGGCTACCTCATCGCCACCGAGGTAGGCGTCCTGAAGAAGCTCACCGAGGACGTTCGGCGGCCGTATGTCGTCGCGCTCGGCGGTGCCAAGGTCTCCGACAAGCTGGCCGTCATCGACCGGCTGCTCGACAAGGCCGACCGTCTGCTCATCGGCGGCGGCATGGCCTACACCTTCCTCAAGGCCAAGGGCTACGAGGTCGGCATCTCCCTCCTCCAGGAGGACCAGATCCCGGCTGTCACCGAGTACATCGAGCGCGCGGAGAAGAACGGGGTCGAGCTGCTCCTCCCCGTCGACGTGCTGGTCTCCGCGGAGTTCCCGGACCTGAAGACCAAGGCCCCCGCCAACCCCACCGTCGTCGCCGCGGACGCGATCCCGGCGGACCAGGAGGGCCTGGACATCGGCCCGGAGACCCGCAAGCTCTACGCCTCGAAGCTCGCCGACGCGGCCACCGTCTTCTGGAACGGCCCCATGGGCGTCTTCGAGCACCCCGACTACGCCGAGGGCACCAAGGCGGTCGCCCAGGCCCTCGTCGAATCCCCGGCCTTCACCGTGGTCGGTGGCGGTGACTCCGCCGCGGCCGTCCGCATCCTGGGATTCGACGAATCGGCATTCGGCCACATCTCGACCGGCGGCGGCGCCTCTCTCGAGTACCTCGAGGGCAAGACGCTCCCCGGCCTCGCCGCACTGGAGGACTGAACCTCGATGAGCACGCGCACGCCGCTGATGGCGGGCAACTGGAAGATGAACCTCAACCACCTCGAGGCCATCGCCCACGTCCAGAAGCTCGCCTTCGCCCTGGCCGACAAGGACTACGACGCCGTCGAGGTCGCGGTTCTGCCGCCCTTCACCGACCTGCGTTCCGTGCAGACCTTGATCGACGGTGACAAGCTCAAGATCAAGTACGGTGCCCAGGACGTCTCGGCGCACGACTCCGGCGCCTACACCGGCGAGATCTCCGGCTCGATGCTGGCCAAGCTGAAGTGCACCTACGTGGCGATCGGACACTCCGAGCGCCGCCAGTACCACAACGAGACCGACGAGCTGGTGAACGCCAAGGCCAAGGCCGCCTTCAAGCACGGTCTGACCCCGATCCTGTGCGTCGGCGAGGAGCTGGAGGTCCGCGAGGCGGGCAACCACGTCACGCACACACTCGCGCAGGTCGAGGGCGGTCTCAAGGACCTGCCGGCCGAACAGGCCGAGTCGGTCGTGATCGCCTACGAGCCCGTCTGGGCCATCGGCACCGGCAAGGTCTGCGGCGCCGACGACGCGCAGGAGGTCTGTGCGGCGATCCGTGGCAAGATCGCGGAGCTGTACACGCAGGAGGTGGCCGACAAGGTCCGCGTCCAGTACGGCGGCTCGGTGAAGTCCGGCAATGTGGCGGAAATCATGTCGAAGCCGGACATTGACGGCGCTCTGGTCGGCGGTGCCTCGCTGGACGCCGACGAGTTCGTCAAGATCGTCCGCTTCCGGGACCAGTGAGTCGCCCTCCGGAGGCGAACGGACAGGTCGCGAGTATGCGGTAGAGGCGATCCGTCGTACCCTTGCGGGGCCGAGACTGTTATTCGGAACGTGAAGGTTCCATAAGAGCCTCGGCCCCGTCGTCCATCCGAATCCGAGGAAGTTGGTCCAGCCGTGGTTTTGGGGTTCTCGATCGCCCTGATCGTCTTCAGCCTGCTGCTGATGCTGCTGGTGCTGATGCACAAGGGGAAGGGCGGCGGCCTCTCCGACATGTTCGGTGGCGGCATGCAGTCCTCTGTCGGCGGCTCCTCGGTCGCCGAGCGTAACCTCGACCGGATCACCATCGTGATCGGTCTGCTCTGGTTCGCGTGCATTGTGGTGCTCGGCATCCTGATGAAGGTCAAGAGCTAGCGTCGGGCGACACCGACAGATCGCACATAAAGTACGTAACGCCCCATGTTCGGTACGGGTCTTCGGACGCGGCCTATCATGGGGCTTGCGTCTAGGGGCGGGGGTAACTCCCATCACTGGACGCGCGTTGGGCCTTACGTAGACTGAGGCGCTCGCAGCGAAGCGAAACGCCGACTCGCTTTGCGGCACCATCACGCAGGGAGTTACGACCGTGGCAAGTGGCAACGCGATCCGAGGAAGTCGGGTCGGGGCGGGGCCGATGGGCGAGGCCGAGCGCGGTGAGTCCGCACCGCGTCTGCGCATCTCCTTCTGGTGCTCCAACGGGCACGAGACGCAGCCGAGCTTCGCCAGCGACGCGCAGGTTCCCGACACCTGGGACTGCCCGCGCTGCGGCTTTCCGGCCGGTCAGGACCGGGACAACCCGCCGGACCCGCCGCGTACCGAGCCCTACAAGACGCACCTCGCGTATGTGCGGGAGCGGCGCAGCGACGCGGACGGCGAGGCGATCCTCGCCGAGGCGCTCGCCAAGCTGCGGGGCGAGATCTAGGAGTTGAGTCCGGCCGGGCACCGACGCGTGTCCGGCCGGAGTCGTTGTCACCGCGCGTGGTGGACACGCGCGGTGGACCGCCTCACGGCCGATTGTCAGTGGTGGCCCCTACGGTGTGTGCACCGGCACATCGTGAGGGGGAATCGTGACGACGGTCGAGGTGGCGGGCGTGCGTGCGCCCGCGTGGCGCGGGGGGTTCGGGCGGCTGTGGGCCGCTGCCGTGGTCTCCCGGTTCGGAGACGCGCTGCGGGCGGCCGCGCTGCCGCTGCTGGCCGTACGGCTCACGGACGAGCCCCTCGTCGTCGCCTCCGTCACGGCGTGCGGCTATGCCCCGTGGCTGCTCTTCGGCCTGCTCGGCGGGGCCGTGGCGGACCGGGTGGACCAGCGGCGGGCGATGTGGGCCGTCGACACCGTGCGGGGTGTGGTCGTCGCCTCCTTCGCGCTCGCTGTGGGGCTCGGCCACGCCTCGATCCCGCTGCTGCTCGCGCTCGCTTTCTCGCTCACCACCCTCCAGACCCTCTTCGACAACGCCTCGACGGCGTTGCTGCCCTCCTTGGTGGAGCATGAGGCCCTCGGCAGCGCCAACGCCCGGCTGATGACCGGACAGCAGCTGGCGGGCGGCCTGCTCGCAAGCCCGTTCGTGCCGCTGCTGCTGGCGGCCGGTGCCTTCATGCCGTTCGCGGTGGACGCGAGCACCTATCTGCTGGCCGCCGCCCTCGTGGCCTCCCTGCGGGTACGGCCGCCGGAGCGCGATCCGCGTCCGGCAGGCAGCACGCTGAGGGCGGAGATCGCCGACGGTCTGCGTACGCTGTGGCGGGATCGGGCATTGCGCGGGGTGTGCCTGGCCACGCTGCTGTGCAACATCGGCATGGGCGCCCTGATCGCCACACTGGTGCTGCACGTGACGCGCTGGCTGCACGGGGGCACCGTGGGATACGCGGCCGCGATGACGGCGTACTCGGCCGGCAGCCTGGCCGGAGGCTTCATCGCCCAGCGGATCGCGCGCCGCACCGGACGCGTCCGGGCGCTGCTCCTGGCCGGAGGCGTCCAGACGACGGCCCTGCTCGTCATGGGCACCGTCCGCCAGCTGGCGGCCCTCGTCGTGGGCATGCTGCTGCTCGGCGCCATGAACATGGTGTGGAACGTCAACCAGGTCACGCTGATGCAGCAACGCAGCCCCTCGGCCATGGTGGGCCGCATCGCCTCCGCCTTTCGCACGGCCTCGACGTCCGGTGCGCCGCTCGGTGCGCTGTTCGGCGGAGCTGTGGCCCATACGTACGGGCTGAACGGGCCCGCGCTGCTAGCGGCCGTGCTCTTCGGACTGGCCGTCACCTCGTTGATAACCGTGAGCCGGCGGGACGTACCTGTTGTTGCGCCGGACGACGGCGCGACGGCAGGTCACCCGGGACCCTGATCAATTAGGTTGGGACCGGAAGCGGGGCGAGGTACGCAGCAGCACAAGCAAGGAAGAAGGCTGAAGTCCGAGATGAATGCAGACGG
>NZ_JAYWVC010000185.1:0-15540 GCF_036281785.1 Streptomyces chiangmaiensis
CCCGGCGCGCAAGGCGTTCGCGATCCGGGCGACCGTCTCGGGCAGGGCCCGCAGCCGGTCACGGTCGATGAAGAGCGCACCGCTGCTCGCGGTCAGCGCACCCGCCACCGGCCACTGCCGGATCTCGGTCTTCGCGAGCATCCGGCCGGGACGGACGGCGGCGAGCAGCGGGATGTCGAGCCAGGAGATGTGGTTGGCGACCATCAGCAGACCGCCTTGCTGCGGGGCGGCACCGGTGAGCCGTACCCGCACGCCGGCCGCGCGCACGAGGGTCCGGCACCAGGCCCTGATGATCCGCTGCCGGACCGCGATGGGCAGGCGCCGCACCAGCGGGAACGCGAGGGTTCCGGGGACCAGCACGCCCAGCACGGCTGCCAGCCGCAGTACGGCGAGCGGTGCGGATGCCGCCGAGGCGGTCGCGTCCACGCAGGACCGCGGCGTGCAGGGTGCGCTCGGCAGCCAGGCGCTCACCGGGGCGCTCGCCCCGGGTGCGGCGTCACCGCGCCGCGGTTCGGTCACCGTGGCGGTGGCCTGGAGCGCGGTTGCGCCCGGGCTCGCGAGCAGCGTGGCACGGCGCGGGCGCCATGTCACGACGGTACGGGACACGTTCGTCACCCCGGTCCGGGTCGTGTTCATCACGCCGGGACGAGCGAGAGGAAGTGCCGCAGGTAGCGCGGGTTGACCCGGCGCATCGACAGCAGGACGTACAGGTCGGCGACGCCGAAGTCCGGGTCGTGCGCGGGCTCTCCGCAGACCCAGGCGCCCAGGCGGAGGTAGCCGCGCAGCAACGGAGGCAGCTCGGTGTGCCCGGCCGGAGCCTGGACCTCGGGGCGCCAGGGCAGCAGCGGTCGTACGCGGTACTCCTCGGGCGCCATGTACTTGGTGCGCACCCGCTCCCAGGTGCCTGCGGCGAGCGCACCGCCGTCGGCGAGCGGCAGGGAACAGCAGCCGGCCAGCCACTCGTGCCCGCCGTCGACCATGTAGCGCGCTATCCCGGCCCAGATCAGGCCGATGACCGTACCGTCGCGGTGGTCCGGGTGGACGCAGGAACGCCCGACCTCGACGAGCCCGGAGCGGATCCCGGCCAGCGGGTCGAGGTCGAATTCGCCCTCCGAGTACAGGCGCCCGGCGACCGCCGCCCGATCGGGCGGCAGCAGCCGGTAGGTGCCCACGACCTCGTCGGTCATCGTGTCGCGGACCAGCAGGTGGTCGCAGTACGCGTCGAAGGGGTCGACGTCGAGACCCGGCTGCGGGGAGGACAGGAGGGCGCCCATCTCCCCGGCGAAGACGTCGTGGCGCAGCCGCTGGGCGGCCCGCACGTCCGCCTCGTCACGAGCGAGGGTGACGGTGTAGCGCGTCGGTGCCACAGGCGGTGGGGGGCTGGCGAGGGTGGAAACGCCGGTCATGGCTCTCTCCTGGTCACGGGCCGGTTCGGCGAAGCGGCGAGCAGACCGGTGAGATGCGATCTGCCGCCCCTGTTCTTCCGATGTCGGCTGACCTACGCGTAACCGGCGCGGGGAGAACGGGTGTGGGCTAGTTGAACGGCTCGCTCACCCACCGACGGCGGACGGACCCGGACGTCCCGTTCACCTGGCCTCCACGCAGTGTGCCAACCATCCCCGGGCCTCCTCCTCGTCGAGTACGCGCTCCAGCACCACGTCTCCCGACATGCCGGGGAAGAACCGTCCGGCCGGCCAGCCGCGCTCGTACGGCGGCGGGTCGAGGACCAGCAGCCGGGCACCCTCGACGACGGGAATATCGGTGGGTGTCCCTTCGTTCCACACCCACTCCCCGCCGGGGGTCACCAGGTTGAACGAACCGGTGGTCGGCACCTGGCCCGGTGCGTCCCGGCACACCGCGGCCTCCCGCGCGGACGGAGCACGTCCGGGCACATGACCGCCGCCGACCAGGACGTCGGCGAGCAGGGTGTGCAGCTGGAAATTGTCGCCGATGCCGCTCATCCGCAGTGCGTAGCCGGTGCCGGTCGGGCGGTGCAGCACCACGAGCGACTCGTCGTCCAGCACCTGCAGCGCGTACTCCAGGCACTTGAAGTCGTGCCCGGACCCCTCCCGCACCGTCCGCAGTGCCGCCAGCAGTCCCGTGCGGCGGCCGTCGTCCAGGCCGGTGCGCACCGACGGGTCGTTCAGCATCGCGACGGACGCCATCTCCCACTGGGGCAGTGTCCACCAGCCCGCGGCCGGCTCCCGTCCGACCCGCTCGGCGACCGCCGAATCCGGATCGCCGGGTTGCGGCTCGGGGAGGTCCCCGCCCCCGGTCGCCTCCCAGCGGGCGCAGAACTCACCGGCGGCGGCGAGGGCCCCGGCGAGCCCGTCGAAGACGTACGGAGCGCACTGCGCCGCTTCCGCGCCGCGCTCCACGCAGGCACCGACCACCACCGCGATCAGTCCGCGGGGCTCCTCCGGCACGTCCGGCAGCAGGGCCGCCAGCCGCGGCCCGGCCTGGGCCACCTCGTGGTCCGTCGCGTCGGCGAAGTGCCGGTGTATCTGCCGTATCCCGCGCTCCGACCGTTCACCGTCCCGCTCGCGCACGGCGGTCTCGAACCCGGCGACGGCTTCGAGGAGCCGCCCTTTCCCACGACGCCCGAAAATCATGCGCGAACACTACCGAGGCGAGGGTGCCTGACGGGACCGGGGTTGAGCACCACTCCCGGTCCCGCCCGTCCGCACCCAGACGGCGAACGCCCAGGGCCGGCGCCGCCCCGTCCCGAGCGGCACCGGCCTGTCCTTGCGCTAGTGCTGTGGCCGGAAAGGTTTGCCGGTGAACCTTTCCAGTCGCCGCACTAGCGGCGACCTGCCTTGCGGCTTGCGCGCAGCCACTCCCTGTTCATGCTGGTGATGGAGGCGAGCGGGATGCCCTTCGGGCAGGCCGTGGCGCACTCGCCGGTGAGCGTGCAGCCGCCGAAGCCCTCCTCGTCCATCTGCGCCACCATGTCCAGCACCCGGGTCTCTCGTTCGGGAGCGCCCTGCGGCAGCACGTTCAGGTGGTTGATCTTCGCCGAGGTGAACAGCATCGCCGCGCCGTTCGGGCAGGCCGCCACGCAGGCGCCGCAGCCGATGCACTCGGCGTGTTCGAAGGCCAAGTCGGCGTCCGCCTTCGGGACCGGTGTGGCGTGGGCCTCGGGCGCCGAGCCGGTCGGGGCCGTGATGTAGCCGCCGGCCTGGATGATCCGGTCGAAGGCCGAGCGGTCCACGACCAGGTCCCTGATCACCGGGAAGGCCGAGGCCCGCCAGGGCTCGATGTCGATCGTGTCGCCGTCCTTGAAGGACCGCATGTGCAGCTGGCAGGTGGTGGTGCGCTCGGGTCCGTGCGCGTCTCCGTTGATGACGAGCGAGCAGGCGCCGCAGATGCCCTCACGGCAGTCGTGGTCGAAGGCGACGGGGTCCTCGCCCTTGAGGATGAGCTCCTCGTTGAGGGTGTCGAGCATCTCCAGGAAGGACATGTCGGCCGAGATTCCGTCCACCTCGTATGTGGACATGGCGCCTTCTGCGTCGGCGTTCTGCTGCCGCCAGACGCGCAAGGTGAGCTTCATGCGTAGCTCCGCTGGGTGGGGTGGACGTACTCGAAGACCAGGTCTTCCTTGTGCAGCACCGGCGCGTCGCCGGTGCCGGTGAACTCCCAGGCGGCCGCGTAGGCGAACTCGTCGTCCTTGCGGGCGGCCTCGCCCTCGGGGGTCTGGGACTCCTCGCGGAAGTGGCCGCCGCAGGACTCGCTGCGATGCAGCGCGTCGAGGCACATCAGCTCGGCTAGCTCCAGGTAGTCGACGATGCGGTTGGCCTTCTCCAGCGACTGGTTGAACTCCTCGCCGGTACCGGGAACCTTGATGCGCCGCCAGAACTCCTCGCGGATCTGGGGGATGCGCTCCAGCGCCTTGCGCAGGCCCGCGTCGGTCCGCGCCATGCCGCAGAACTCCCACATGAGCTCGCCGACCTCGCGGTGGAAGGAGTCGGGGGTGCGATCGCCGTCGACGGAGAGCAGCAGGTTCAGCCGGTCCTCCGTCTCGGCCAGCACCTCCTGCACGACCGGGTGTTCGGCCGTCACCTCGTCCTGGTGCGGGTTGCGGGCCAGGTAGTCGTTGATCGTGGACGGGAGGACGAAGTAGCCGTCCGCGAGACCCTGCATCAGCGCCGAGGCGCCGAGGCGGTTGGCTCCGTGGTCGGAGAAGTTGGCCTCGCCGATCGCGAACAGGCCCGGGACCGTGGTCTGCAGGTCGTAGTCGACCCACAGGCCGCCCATCGTGTAGTGCACGGCGGGGTAGATCCGCATCGGCACCTCGTACGGGTTCTCCGCGGTGATCCGCTCGTACATGTCGAAGAGGTTGCCGTACTTCTCCTCGACCTTCTTGCGGCCCATGCGCTTGATCGCATCTGCGAAGTCGAGGTAGACACCCTGACCACCGGGGCCGACGCCGCGGCCCTCGTCGCAGACGTTCTTGGCGGCACGGGAGGCTATGTCGCGCGGCACGAGGTTGCCGAAGGAGGGGTAGATGCGCTCCAGGTAGTAGTCGCGCTCCTCCTCGGGGATCTGGTTCGGCGGCCGGGTGTCGCCTGTGGCCTTCGGCACCCAGATCCGGCCGTCGTTGCGCAGCGACTCGCTCATCAGGGTGAGCTTGGACTGGTGGTCGCCGGTGCGCGGGATGCAGGTGGGGTGGATCTGTGTGAAACACGGGTTGGCGAAGTAGGCGCCGCGCCGGTGCGCTCGCCAGATGGCGGTCGCGTTGGAGTTCATGGCGTTCGTCGACAGGTAGAAGACGTTGCCGTAGCCGCCGGAGGCGAGGACGACGGCGTCCGCGAAGTGCGTGTCGATCCTGCCGGTGATCAGGTCGCGGGCCACGATGCCGCGGGCCCGGCCGTCGACGACGATCAGGTCCAGCATCTCGGTGCGCGGATGCATCTCGACGTTGCCGGCCGCGATCTGCCGCGACAGCGCCTGGTAGGCGCCGAGCAGGAGCTGCTGACCCGTCTGGCCACGGGCGTAGAAGGTGCGGGAGACCTGGACGCCGCCGAAGGAGCGGGTGTCGAGCAGACCGCCGTACTCACGGGCGAACGGGACACCCTGCGCCACGCACTGGTCGATGATCTCGACGGAGACCTGTGCCAGCCGGTGCACGTTGGACTCGCGTGCCCGGAAGTCGCCGCCCTTGACCGTGTCGTAGAAGAGACGGTGGATGGAGTCGCCGTCGTTGCGGTAGTTCTTCGCGGCGTTGATGCCGCCCTGCGCGGCGATCGAGTGGGCGCGGCGCGGGGAGTCCTGATAGCAGAACTGGACGACCTGGTAGCCCTGTTCGGCCAGGGTGGCGCCCGCGGCGCCGCCGGCGAGGCCGGTTCCGACGACGATGATCCTGTGCTTGCGCCGGTTCGCCGGGTTGACCAGCTTGGCCTCGAAACGGCGCGTGTCCCAGCGCTCGTTGATCGGGCCCTCGGGCGCCTTGGTGTCGGCGACCGGCTCACCGGTCGCGTAGTCGGTGTATTCGGCGGAAGCAGTCATGTCAGCTCACCACTCCGGTCATGACGCCCACGGGAACGGCGATGAAGCCGACCGTGAGCAGCAGCGCTAGGGCATTGGCGGTGGTCTTCAGGGCACGGTCGCGGGTGCGGCTGCCGGCGCCGAGGGTCTGGGCGGCGCTCCAGAAGCCGTGCTGGATGTGCAGGCCGAGGGCAAGCATCGCGACGATGTAGATGACGTTGCCGTACCAGGTGGAGAAGGTGTCCACGACGTTCTGGTACGGGTGGCCCTCCTGGAAGCCGCCGGAGTGCACGGTGCCGGTGGTCAGGTCGAGGATGTGCCAGACGATGAACAGGCCGAGAATGATCCCGCCCCACCGCATGGTGCGGGTCGCGTAGCTGGCCTGCGGCTTCTTGTGCACGTACTGCTGCGGGCGCGCCTTGATGTCGCGGCGGCTGAGCTGGTACGCGGAGACGGCATGGGCCACGACGGCGACGACCAGCACCACGCGGATGATCCACAGCGTCCACTCGTAGCGCACGAACGGTTCGCCGATGGTGCGCAGCCAGTGGGCGTAGTGGTTGAATTCCCCCGCCCCGAAGTAGATCTTCAGGTTCCCGATCATGTGGACGACCAGGTACAGCAGCATGATCAGCCCGCTGACCGCCATCACTGACTTCTTACCGACGGACGAGTCCCACACGGTGCGCGCCATGGACGGCCGTCGGTCCGTCCGCGTTGCCAGAGCCATGTTCAGGAACGCTAGGGCCGAAGGTCCCCATCGGTCCAAGACATGGCCCGGCTTGATTCGATAGGTGGGCCCTATGATGGCCGTATGCAGTTCCAGCAGCTCCAGTACTTCGTGGCGGTCGCCGAGACCCGGCACTTCACCCGGGCCGCCGATCTCGTCCATGTCGCCCAGCCGTCGCTGTCGCAGCAGATCAAGGCGCTGGAGCGGGAGCTGGGCGCCGACCTGTTCCTGCGGGCACGCGGCAACATCACGCTCACGGACGCAGGCGAGGCGCTGCTGCCGCTGGCCCGCCGGATCCTCGCCGACACGGACACGGCCCGGCACGAAGTGCAGGAACTGGTGCAGCTGCGACGGGGCCGGGTGCGCCTCGGCGCGACACCGAGCGTGTGCACGGGCCTGCTCCCGGACGTGCTGCGCGCCTTCCACGACCGCTACCCCGGCATCCAGCTGCTGATCGAGGAGGGCGGCTCCCACGACCTGGTCCGGGAACTGGCGCGCGGCGCCCTCGACCTCGCGCTGGTCGTGCTGCCCCTGCCCACCCCCTCCCCCGCGCTGACCACGGTGGAGCTGCTGCGGGAGGACCTGGTGGTGGTGTCCTCCCCCGACGCACCGCGACCCGGCGGCGGAGGCCGCACGGTCCGCATCGCCGACCTGGAGAGCGAGCGTCTGGTGATGTTCCGGCACGGCTACGACCTGCGGGAACTTACCGTGGCTGCATGCCGCGCCGAAGGGTTCGAGCCGGAATTCGCGGTGGAAGGCGGCGAAATGGACGCGGTCCTCGGCTTCGTCCGGTCCGGACTGGGTGTGGCCGTCGTGCCACGCATGGTCGCCACCCGCACCGGCCGCGGGCTGCGCGTGACTGCACTGGCCCGCCCCGGCCTGTACCGGACGATCGCCCTGGCCCACCGCAGCGACGTGGCGCCGCCACGGGCGGCGCGAGAGCTGCAGCGGATGCTGCTGGAGCGGTGAGCCGGGCGGGCGGCGTCCGGACTCAGGGCTCGATGACGAGCCGTTCGATCAGATCGGGACTGAGCAGAGAGGGCGGCGGCATCCACCGACCCTGCCCGTTCCGCCCGGGCCGGCGGGGCGTGCCGCGCGTCGCCGGGGGCCCCGGGATCAGCCCGTCGCGTCCAGCAGCGCGAGCTCGTGCAGTCGCTCCGGTGGACCGGGGCGGGCGTAGTACCACCCCTGCGCCGTGTCGCAGCCCAGGATCCGCAGTTGTTCGGCCTGGGCGCCGGTCTCCACCCCCTCGACCGTGACCGCGAGGTCCAGGCTGTGGGCGAGGGAGACGATCCCCTCTACGATCTTGAGGTCGACGGGGTCCGCCGGGTACTGCTGCATGCTCTGGGTGAAGGAACGGTCCAGCTTCAGCACCCGCACCGGCAGCCGCCGCAGGTTGGCGAGGTTGGAGTAGCCCGTGCCGAAGTCGTCGAGGGCGATGTCCACCCCCATCTCGGCCAGGCGCCGCAGCGGTTTGAGGAGACCGTCGTCCGCGCCGATCAGCGCCGACTCCGTCACCTCGAGGCAGAGCGCGTCCGGTTCGAGTCCCGCCTGCTCCAGGATGGCCACCGTGTCGGAGACCAGCCCGGGATGGGTCAGCTGACACGGGGACAGGTTGACGTTGATGCGCAGCGGACCCGTCCGGTCGTGCCTCTCCTGCCAGGAGCAGGCCTGCCGTACCGCCTCTTCGAGAACCCAGCGGCCTAGCGGCACGATCAGCCCGGTACGCTCGGCGAGCGGGATGAAACGGTCGGGGCCGAGCACGCCGTGCTGCGGATGCAGCCAGCGCACCAGGGCCTCCGCACCGTGCACGGTGCCGTCGCCGAGATGGACCAGCGGCTGGTACTCGATGAAGAACTCACCACGGTCCAGGGCCGTCGGCAACGCGGTGGTCAGCCCGTGCCGGGTGATCGCGCGGGCGTCGGCCTCGGGGTCGGCCAGTTCGAAACGATTGCCGCCGGCGGACTTGGCCCGGTACATGGTGATGTCGGCGCTGCGCAGTACCTCTGCCGGGCCGCGCTCGCCCACCGGTCCCTCGACGATGCCGATGCTGCCGCGCACGGTCAGTTCCCGCCCGTCCACGCTGATCGGGGTGACCAGCGCGTTCATGATGCGCCCCGCGAGCTCGTCGACCTCGCGCACGGTGTCGGGTCCGGTGGTCAGCGCCACGAACTCGTCGCCGCCCAGACGCGCGACCATCTCGCCGGGGGCGGTCGCGCACGCCTGCAACCGGTCGGCGACCTCGACGAGCAGCCGGTCGCCGGCCGCGTGCCCCAGGCTGTCATTGATGGTCTTGAAGCCGTCGAGGTCGAGGTAGCACAGGCCGAACCGCTGTCCCTCGCCCGCCGCGAGCGCCTTCTCCAGCCGCTCGAAGAACAGGGTGCGGTTGGGCAGTCCGGTGAGGGCGTCGTGCGTGGCCTCGTACCGCAGCCGCAGATTCAGCAGACGCCGCTCGGTGGTGTCCTCCATGAGCGCGAGCTGGTACTGCGGTCGCCCGTCCGCGTCCCGCAGCAGGGACACCGTCAGGTTGGTCCACAGCACCGTTCCGTCGGGCCGGTAGAAGGCCTTTTCGACGTGGTAGTGGTCGCGCCGGCCGCGGACGAGTTCGTCGTACAGCCGCCAGACCTGCGGGGCGTCGTCGGGATGGGTCCACTCGACGAGGTTGCGTCCGCGCACCAGGTTCTCGGACCCGCCGAACATGCGCAGCAACGCGCCGTTGACCTGAAGGACGTTGCCGTCGAGGTCCGCGATGCAGATCCCTATCGCCGCGCCCTCGAACACCGCACGGAAGCGTGCCTCACTGATGTGCAGCGCATGCGCCACGGCGCCCTGGGCGGTGAGGGCGGCCTGCGAGATGGTCTCCTGCTCTGCCAGCGTGCGTTCCCTCAGCGCCTCGGCGAACCCTGCGGCCATCGCGTGCTGCAGCCGCGAACAGCGCGTGCGCACCGCTTCCTGCGCCTTGGCGGGGGCGCCCGGGTCGCCGCAGTAGAGCACCAGGTAGGCGTCGACGCAGTCCAGCGTGCGGCTGAGCGCTTCCGGGTCGGTACAGTGCGCCTCGATGAGCGCGGCGCCGATCCCCTTCGCCACGCCGGCATCGAACGTCCTGGCTCGCAGCGCGTCACTCAGCCGCCGTGCCAGTGGCAGCAACCGCTCCTCGAAATCGGGTCGGGTCAGCGACGTCGAGGTCACCGCGAAGACCGCCCGGCTCCAGATGGTCGCGAACCTGCGCAGTCTGTCCTCCGGTCCCCCCGGCTCCGCGGTCACGCCGAGCGCCCCACGCCGGCGAACCCCGAGAAGGAATAGGGATCCTCGTCCTCGGATGCCGTGTCGGGCCGCCACTTCGGCATCGGCACCAGTCCGGGTTCCACCATGTCGCACCCCTCGAAGAACCGCGCGATCTCGTCGCGCGAGCGCATGATCAGCGGATTGCGGATGTTCTTGTACACGTCGACCACGCCCTCCGTCCGCTCCTGCGGCAGCGGGACCCCGTCGTACGACGCATGTGTGACGACGAGCAGGCTGCCCGGCGCGAGTGCGTCGCGCAGCTCGGCCACCGCACTGTACGGGTCGTCCGTGTCCTCCACGAAGTGCAGTATGGCAACGAGAAGGAGCGCGACTGGCCGGTTCCGGTCGATCAGGCGCTCCACTTGAGGACTCGCCAGGATGCCGTCGGGCTTGCGGAGATCGGCCGCGACGACGTCAGCGTCGTCGTTGCCCTCGAGAACGGCCTGGCTGTGGGCGACGGCCACGGGATCGTGGTCGACGTACACCACGTGGGCGCCGGGGTGTGCCTGCTGCGCCACTTCGTGGACGTTGCCGAAGGTCGGGATGCCCGAGCCGATGTCGAGGAACTGGGTGATGCCCTCTTCGACGGCATAGCGGACCACTCGGCGCATGAACGCCCGGTTCGCCTGCATGATCTTGGGGAGGCCCGGCATGAACTCCAGCGCCTTGCGCGCCGCCACCCGGTCGACCTCGAAGTTGTGCGAACCGCCCAGGTAGAAGTCGTACATGCGGGACACGCTCGGCAGGGAGATGTCGATGCTCCGGGGGGCCCAGGCGGGGCGCTCCATGCAGCTCTCCAAGGCATAGACGAAGTGTGGCCGATCCGGTGTTCGAGCTGAGGCTACTGATCGTCCGCCAACGGAGCGAGTAAAAACGGAAATTGACCATCCGTTCCCGGTCAGCGCGTCGTCCCCCACAAGTCGCCGCAGCGGGGAGGGCGTTGGGATCTTCGGGGCGCGAGCAGTAAGGCGCCGGTCGTGCCCGCACATGCCGAAGCGGTCCGCCCCCTCCGTGCGGTGGAGAGGGGGCGGACCTGGTCCTGCGCGCCGGTGAGTCCCGTTCGGCCGTCTCTGGTGCTCGGGGTGTCCACTCCCTTCCGCGTTCCGTGGCCGACTGGGCGGGGTGATCGATCGAACCTGGGGAGGCGATCTCTACTGGGGCGCGCCGACCGGCTTTCCGTCGGGCGAGACGGCATACCAGGTGCCGCCCACGCCCTGTCCGTTGGTGTCCCCGGGGGCCTTGTCACCGGAGAAGGTGTAGATCGGCCAGCAGTTGATGGTCATCTGCTTGGCGCCGTCGGGACGGGTGAAGCCCATGAGCCCCTTCTTCTGGACTCCCTTGGTGTCGTTCGCCGACACGGGGGCGACGACCGGCCACTTCTCGAGGCAGGCGCCCGTGCAGTTCGACACCGGGTCCGGCCACGCCTTGTCCTTCAGGAAGCGGTAGACCGTCATGCCGTTCTTGTCCACGACGATCCGGCCGAGCTTGAGGTCGTTGCGGACGGACAGGCCGGGCAGGGCGGCGGCGGCCTTCTTGCCGGTGGGCGCGGTCGCGAACCAGGTGCCCTTCACGCCCTCGCCGTTGGTGTCACCGGCCTTGGCGTCCTTGACGTAGCGGTACATCGGCCAACCGGCGATGGTCAGCTGCTTGGTGCCGTCCGAGCGGGTGACCTCGCCGAGCAGGGACTGGTCGATGCCGGAAGCGACCGAGGCACCGTCGGCGGGCACGGGCGGCCATGTCTTCGCGCAGTCGCCGTCACAGGAGGACTTCGGAGGTTCGGCCGTGTCCTGGTCGAAGCGGTAGAGGGTGAAGCCGGCGCTGTCCGTGACAATCTTTCCGAGCTTCGCGTTCTCGGCGACGGCCAGCTGCCCCGCGGACTGTCCGCCCGCGGGACTCGGCGCGGTCGTGGAGTCGGCGCCGTATCCGTTTCCTGGATCCGTCGGGCTGTAACCGCCTACGGCAGCGGTGGCGCCCACGTTCTGGCTGCCTGTCGACTGGGGGGCGCTCTCCTGACCGCACGCCGTCGTGAGCGCCAGCACGGCCGCAGCTGTCGCCACGAGGGAGGCGCTCCGCCAGGATGTGTTCATTATCAACTCCAGCTGTCCGCTTGGGTGTTGCGGCGTCCTCTGTCCTCGCCGCGTATGGCCCTAGGTACGCACGGGACCGCCCGATGTGTTCAATCGGGCCACAACATTTCTTTCCCGGAACCTGCGACCCGTGCCGGCCACCCGCACCGGCCGCACCTGTACCCCCTCGCGCACATGTGCCCGGCCTGGTTCACTGCGGGCGGCCGTTGACGAAACCACCGAATGGTGGATCTGCCCCCTTCAGGGCAATTCGGCGGCGCATGGCGTAGGTGAGCTCGCACACGCCGATGATCTCGGTCGTGCAACGACCCGAACGGCCCCGATCGACCCTCGTCCCACGGGCGTTGGCCCTGGTGACGCTGGTCTGGATCCTCGTGGGCTCCCCTGCCGGGGCGGCGTCGGCCGACGCGTGCGCCTACGCCTCGACGGGCCCCGGTGGCACGGACGCGGTGGCGGGCGCGGGCGGCGACCACTGGCCCCTTCCCCCGTGCTTCACGCCGAGCCCGAACCCCACCCCGACCCCGAGTCCCACACCGACGCCGACACTCACCCCCACACCGCCCCCGAAGCCACGGCCGACGCCGAGACCCGTGCCGCCGCCTCCACCACCGCCCGCGGTGGCACCTCCACCCCGACCGGCGCCGGTACGGGTGCCCCCTCCTCCGCCCATGGTGATCCCGCCCCCCTCGCACCCGCCGAGCCCGCATCCGACGGCAACTCCTGTGCACTACCCGCGGTATCACCCGGTGTCCCGACCCCGTCCGCCGCACGACGCTCCCTCGCCGCTCATGTTCACCCTGCTGATCGCCGCGCCCGCGGTGTTCGCCGTCGCCGCGCTGCGTCCGCGCTGATCCCTGGAGGCACTCCTTGTCGGAATGGCTTGTTCTCACCCTCGCGATGGCGGCCGCCTGCGCCGTCGTGATCCTGGTGACCTTCCTACGGCATCGCACCGCCGCCGAGGACGACGATCCGTCCGAGACGCCGGATGTGATCGAGTACATGACGATGTGGATCGGCGTGGTGTACGCCATCGTGCTGGGCCTCGCCATCGCCGGCGTCTGGGAGGCCCGCAGCGCCGCCCAGAAACCATGTGCAGGCGGAGGCTCAGGCGCTGCACGAGATCTCGGAGCGGGTCCGCGTCTACCCGCCGGACGTCCGCGACCGGGTCCGCACCGACATCGACGCCTATGTCGGCCACGTCGTGACCACCGAGTGGAAGGCCATGACCGATCACGGCGAGGTGACACCCCGTGGCACGGAACTGCTCCAGCGGATCCGTCAGGACGTCACCGACTACCGGCCGACGACGGACTTCCAGGCCCAGTCCTACCAGCCGCTCCTCGACCAGGTGGCCGCCGCCGACACGGCACGGGCGGCCCGCGCCGACTCGACGGGCTCGACCATGCCGACAGTGGTGTGGTTCGGCCTGATCGCAGGTGCGGTGGTCACCATCGGGATGGTGTTCGCGCTGCAGATCCGGCGTACGACCCGCGAGTTGATCCTCGCCGGGCTGTTCTCCGCGCTCATCGCCTTCCTGCTCTTCCTCATCTGGGACTTCGACGCGCCCTACAGCAGGGGCATCGCGGCGTCCGCGGAACCCCTCCTGGCGCTGTTCCCACACGCGCACGGGTAGCGGACCAGGCACCGTTGCGAACGAGCGGCAGACGCGGGCGGCACAAGACGCCCACCCCGCGGCCTCCCGGCACGTCGCCTCCCCGCCACGCCGGGCCGGCCCCCCTTCGCGCTTCCCCGTCCCCTGGGCGGCGCACGCGCTTGCCCCATTCGCACGACTGAAATCGCGCCCCTGTAGCGGCCTTCCTACTGTTTCGATCATCGAGGTGCATTTCAGGCGCAAGCGGAATCGGTCCGCAGCAAGGCTCCTCGGGGACCTGGAGGCTTCCATGCGCGCGATACGCGCACTTTCGGCCGCAACGCTGGGCCTCAGCGCCCTGGCCCTCACCGCATGTACATCGGCCGCCGCCAGTGACGACGTCGGCAACCCGACCTTCGGCTACAACCTGCAGCCGGACACGATCGCTCCCGGTGGCCGGCTCTCCCTGCCCGTGCAGGGCTGCAAGGAAGAGGCCACGGTCACGTCCGGCGTCTTCCAGACGGTCACCATCCCCAAGGGCGGGACCTCGGCCACGGCCGTGATCGACCGGAACGCAAGACCCGGCACCTCCTACGACGTGACGTTCCGGTGCGGTCACCAATACGGCCACCGCAAGCTCACCATCGGTGCCGCTCGCAAGGAACTCGCCGGGTCCAAGGAGAGCGGCAACGGGGGAGCCCCCGAGAGCGGCGGCGGGGGCTACGGGAACGGGAACGGCGGCGGAGGCTACGGAAACGTGGGCGGAGGCTACGGAAACGGCGGCGGAGGCTACGGGAACGGTGGCGGAGGCTACGGGAACGGGGGAGGCGTTGGGGGCGGAGGCTACGGAATCGGCGGAGGCGGCGTGGGCGGTTATGGAAACGGTGGGGGGGGAGGATACGGCGGAAAGGGCGGGGGCGGCGGGTACGAGCAGCACGGCGTACAGGCCGGTATCGGCGGCAGCATCCGCGGTTTCCACCTCAAGGAGGTCGGTCTCGGAGCCGCCTTGATCATCGGTTCGGTGGGCACGGCCTGGCACATGGCACGTCGGCGCACCACTCCCCGAGCCTGACCCATGCCTGCGGGTTCCGCCACAGGTCACGACCCGTCAGAGGCATCCCGGCCGTCGCTTCCCGGACGGCCGACACCCGTTCGCTCCCTCCCCGTCGCTCCTGGATCTCGGCGCGCATAGCGTGCTGTTGATCGTGACTGAGACGGTGGCGGCCGCGCCGAGAGGGGAATGGCGAATGTCTGCGTCCGGGCCGGCCGACGAGGAGGGCCGGCAGAAGAAGCGGGCCCCCTGGGGCATGATGGCGATTGTTCTGCTGACGGGCCTCGCCCTCGTCCGCCATGGTTCGGGACAGCACGACGCGGGCCCTCCGCAGCCGGCGGCGGCAGCGGGCACCACCAGTGCCCTGAGCCACGCCGGCGCTCCCGCCGCCCTGCAGTACTCCGTGGTCAGCCGCGTCCGTATCCCGGCGATCCAGGTCGACGCGCCCGTCGTGCCGGTCGGACTCGACATGTCCGGCTGGGTGAGCGCGCCGCCCCCCGAGAGCCCGAACCTCGCGGGATGGTTCACCGGCGGGGTCTCCCCCGGTGAGAAGGGAACAGCTGTGATCGTCGGGCACGTCGACAACAAGGACGGGCCGGCGGTGTTCTACGGACTCGGCGCCCTGAAGCGGGGAGACCGCGTCGAAGTGCGGCGCCTGGACCGGAAGACGGCTGTGTTCGAGATCTATGGCAATGAGGTCTTCGACAAGACGCACTTCCCCGGCGACCGCGTCTACGGGAGCAAGGGGACCCCGGAACTGCGCGTCATCACCTGCGGCGGCGGTTTCTCCGAGGAGCACGGTTACGCCGGGAACGTGGTGGTGTTCGCCCGCATGGTCGAAGTGCGATGAGTGCGACCGGAGCGGGCGGCGGACAGCCCGGGACGGATCGGCGCAACCCCACACGCCCCGCAGGCCCGCACGGAATTCCCTCGTGCCCGCGCAGGCCCCGGACCTGCGGTTTCCGATAGCCTCACCGCCGTGACGGAACAGCACTCGCATCAGTTCGAGCGGGGCACGGACGGACCCAAGGTCATCGTCGTCGGCGTCGACGGCTCCGAGTCCTCGCTCCGGGCGGCGGCCTATGCCGGCGGTCTCGCCCGACGGCAGCGTGCGCTGCTCGCTGTCGTCTATGTGCAGCCCGTGATGGCGGCGGGGGCGGCGCTCGGGGTCCCGGTGGCCGAGACCACCGACGAGATCGCGGAGGACCTGGTCAGGTACATCCGCGAGGCCACCGAGCGGGTCAGGGGGATATTCGAGGTGCGTTGGGAGTTCCACACCTTTCGCGGCGACCCCTTCAACGGGCTGGTCCAA